>JAJYVB010000264.1 GCA_021792265.1 Deltaproteobacteria bacterium
CGCTGGATCATCGCGCCGTCCCGCCAGCACCGCATCTCGCGCACCCGGCCGAGATTCCTGATCGGCTTGGTCGAGGAAAGCGCTCGCTCAAGGCTCTCCGTCGGTCCCGGCCGCATCCGGGTGAGCGTCTCTTCCATCCGCATATGTTCACCAAGCTGTTTAAACGAGTTGTTCGCTTGGCACATAGTCGGAACGGCGCGCATTCTGAACGCGCCAAGAATTCCGGCGCCCAAGCCAATGAGCTTGGCGGGCGGAGTGTGCCCGTCATGTCGGCCCCGGGATCGCCTGCCGCCGGCGGTCCGAAGCCACCGACGACCGATGAGAGATCCGCGAGCCAGACCGCCTACCGGGCGCTAACGCTCGGCTTCTTGTTGGCCGCAGCGCTTCAGTTCAGCTACGTATTCGCTTACGACTCGGCCGAACGGCGCCTGCTAGACCGGCTCTTGGCCATCAGCGGTTTTAGCGTGGCCGTGTTGCTTGTTTTTGCAGTCCTGTGCCGGACCGGCTTCTTGGAGCGCCGCTGGCGCCTGGCCGCGCTGGTGGTCGTTGCGATTTTGCTGGGCGGCACCGTTCTGGGAATTTCACTTCCGGTCGCCAACCGAGATTACCTTGGGTTTTTGGGGCTGAGCCTGATGATAGGGGCCGGCGTCCTGATGCCCTGGGACGGCTGGTGGCAGGCGGCACTGGGCTTGCTTGGCGTCGCTTCGCTGCTGGCAACCCAGAGGTGGTGCCCGCACTCTCAGTTTCCACACCTGCTCTATTGGACATTCATCTTGGCATTCGCGGGCCTGGCCGAGTTCGTGGTCTGCAAGCGCGTCGGCGACCAACGAAAGCTGGCTGAGGGGTGGGCGGGGCTGGCGGACGCCCAGCGCCGGGTTGCCGAGAGCGAGCGCGAATTTCGGGTTCTCTTCGACTTCAATCCCGATCCGCTCTCGGTCAACGCGGTTGAGGATGGCAAATATCTGGAAATCAACCGCGGGTGGCTAGCAGGGTTGGGATACACGCGCGCGGAAGTGCTCGGCCAACGGCCGCTCGACCTGGGCATCTGGGCAAACCGCGACGACCTCCGCGCTGTGGACCGCGTCCTGCGCACCCAAGGCGAGGTCACCAACTATGAGGCGGAGTTTTGCGGAAAGGATGGGAGCCGTTTCACCTGCCTGGTTTCAGCGGTTGTCACCCGGATGGGCGGTGCGGACGTGGTCCTGGCTTGCGTGCGCGACGTTTCCAAGTACAAAGAGTCCGAGCGGCGGCTGCGCGACAGCGAGAATAAGTTCAGGCAAATCTTCGAGTCGTCGTACGACATGATTATGCTCTTGGACCATGCTACCGGTGCGATCGAGGAGGTAAACGCGGAGTTTACCCGATGGACTGGTTTCTCACGCGAAGAGGCCATCGGCAGGCGCCCAGTGGACCTCGGGCTGTGGAAGACCGCGACCGATTATGTCCGGTTTCTCGAAATTCTGCGCACTCAGGGGCATGTGCAAAACTTCGAGGCGGAGTTCATAGCCAAGGACGGGCGTCCGGCGACCCGTTTGCTTAGCAGCGCCCAGGTCGGGATTGGCGGTCGAACGCTCCGGCTCAGCGTGTCGCGCGATATTACGGAGCTGAAAAGGGGGCGGCAATTGCTGGAAGTGCTGCTCTCAGGGACTGAGAAATCGCTCGATGCGGGGAGCGAATCCGGTCTGTTCCGCGAGATTTGCGAGCACCTGACCGCGACCGGGTTGTTTGTTGGGGCTATCATCTGGCGGCCGGACGAAGCCGGCAGGCTGCGTTGCGCTTGCGCCAGCCCCGATGGCATTGCGGGAGTCGCGCGGGAGACGAACCCGCCGGTGGTCGATGATAACCGCCCTGAGCAATGGCCCGAGGCGCGGGCGTGGCGGACGGGAGAGACGCAGCGCATCGATGAATTTTCCATGGCCAACGCTCCTGAAGCGTGGCACCGGCTTGCCGAATGCGAGGGCGCGCAATGCGCCCTGGCAACACCCATCCGCCGCAATGGCGGCCTCTACGCGGTCCTGACCGTAACTTGCGAACAGGCACACCTGGCTCAATCTCCGCTCAAGGCTCTGACGGTGCGCTCGATTGAGCAGCTTGCCCGGCTGGTGGGACGGATGTTGGAGGAGATTGAGCTAAAGGCCGAGCTAAGATCCAAACACAAATCGGAGCGGTGGCTCGCGCGGCACGACCCTCTTACTCGGCTGCCGAACCGGCGTGCCTTTGAGGAATTCCTGCCCAGCGCGTTGGCGCGGGCGGACCGGCATCGTCGCTTGCTCGCCATTTGCATACTCGACATCGACGATTTCAAGTTAGTGAACGACCGCTACGGACATGCCGCTGGCGACCATGTGCTACGGGTTATTGGTGGTCGCATTCAGGCCGCCTTGCGCCGAGCCGATTTTGTGGGCCGGCTGGGCGGCGATGAGTTCGCGCTGATTGCCGAAGACCTGGAGTCCCGAGACGCGATCGCGCCGGTTTGCGATCGGCTGGTGAAAACGCTGAGCGCGCAGATCTCCCTGCCACGCCGCGACGAGAATCTCTGTATGGCGGTATCCATTGGGATCGCGTTATACCCTGGCGATTCAACGGATCCGCAGGTCTTGCTCGACCGTGCCGACAAAGCGCTCCACAGGCTGAAGGCCGCCAAGGCCGACCGTCCCCGCTGCTGGGTCACCTTCGGGGAAACATTCCCGGTACAAGCCGCGTCATCGCCGAGTCCGGACCTGTTTTACGAGGATGAATTAAGGGTGCACTACCAGCCGATCATCAACCTCCGCACCGGCGCGGTGGTCGCGGTTGAGGCGCTGGCCCGGCTCCAGCGCGGGGACGGCCTGATGTTGCCCGGCCAATTCCTCGAGAATTTCAACCGCGCCGCTCGCGAGGCGCTTTTCGGCGCGGTGCTGCGCGAGGGCTTGGCGCTGCTGAACCGCTTGGCCCCGGTCGCCCCCGCGCTTATGTTGTCGGTGAATATCGACGCTGAGGGTCTGTTTGGAGACAGTGCGATTTCCACCCTAAGAGCGGCGTTGGGGGACTCCCATGTGAGACCGCAACGCATAATGCTGGAGTTGTTGGAGACCCAGGACTTGCCAGACTTGCACCTTGTCAGCCGTCGTATCGAAGAGATCCGAGCCTATGGTGTCAAATTGGCGATTGACGACTTCGGCATCCAATTTGCCACGTTTCAGCGCGCGCGCCAATTGCGCGCCTATAGTATCAAATTTGACCAGGGCCTCGTGCGTCATTTCGCCACCGAGCCGGCGGACATGATTGTCCTTTGCACCCTGCAAACGCTTTGTGATGGCCTGCATATCAAGACTTGCGCCGAAGGGGTCGAGACGCTTGACACGCTGGAAATGCTGCGAATTCTCCAGGTTTCCAGCGTACAAGGCTTCCTGATCGCGCGGCCCATGCCGGCTGACGCATTGGTATTGTGGTTGCGCAATTATAAGCCGCTGCACGGCGATGAAGCGCCGCCGCAAACTCTACTCGGCGCTATGGCGCTCCTCACGCGTCTTGTAAACCTTGCGATGTGCGCGGCGAAGGATGCGAGCCCCCTCCGCTATCTGGCCGAGACAGGGCCGATGTCGCTTAGCCCTTTTATTGAGCGCCACGGTTTAACGAAAACGCCTCTCGGCGAGGCCTACGAGGCGCTGAGGGCTACGCTAAAGGCGGCCGAGGCCAAGCAGGGCGATGTCTTGCGTGCCGCTTTTCACGTGCGCGACGAACTCGCTTTGTGCATTCAGGCCAGTGCGCGGGAAAGGCGGAGCGAGGGAGGAGGATGTTGAAGAGCGCGCCGGGCCAAGACATGCGAAAGCGGTAGTATTGCTTGATACTGGTTCTACCTACAAGTGATCAACCACTGACCAATGTCGAGCGGCTCAGCCCTTTGGCGCGACGGCGCCTCGTGGCGGGCGAGCACGTCGGCACGCTGCTGCCAAAGGCGCTAGTAGTCCTCCCGCCAGATCGCGTCGCGCAGATAGAGTGGCAGCCTGCCGCGCCATCGGACCGAGGGCGCGTTTCCGCATCGATCGCCACAGTCACCGTCGCGACGCTCGGGCCTTGTGGTCTCTCTCATTAATAAGTTTACAAAGGCGCCGGAGCTTGTCGAAGATTGAATCAGCCGTGGCGGTCCAGATGAAGGGGCGTTTGGAGTTGTTATAGTGGGTCACGTAGTCGTCGATTTTGCGGACAAGTTCGCGCACGCTGCGAAAGGATCCGCGCGGGATCGCGTGCTGAGTGATGACCAAACCATCGAGCACGTTGAGCGCCGCGAACAACGTCGCGGTGTTGCGGCGTCTAGCCGGATACGGGCGATTGAGCGGACTCGCTGCGGCCGCCGCGCTCCAGCGCCTGTATGGGAGCGCCCGGCTCTACGTCAATTTCTTCCAGCCGTCGTTCAAGCTGGCGAGCAAGCAGCGCGACGGGGCGCTAGGGAAGCTCTGCACAAGTTCATCGATTCGCGTACAACGGAAGCGGTGGATC
>JAJYVB010000265.1:0-3712 GCA_021792265.1 Deltaproteobacteria bacterium
AGCGGGAATTGTGGGGCATGGCGAGCTGGTTGCGCGCCTGCTCGCCGACCACGAGCGCCGGCCGGCTCACGGCTACCTGTTTATCGGACCGAGCGGTATCGGCAAGGCGCTTAGCGCGCGTGCCTTCGCTCATGCGCTTCTCTGCGAGCGCTCGCCCGGCCCCGGCTTCTGCTGTTCGCCCGAACGATGCGCCGCACGAACGCCAGGACGGCCGGGCAGGGAAGCTCCTGTCGCTTCGGTCGGATGCGGATGCTGTGCGGGATGCGTTCAGGTCGCCCTGGGGGTCCATCCCGACTTCGTTGCGATTGGCCGTAGCAGCGGCCGCACCGACGTTCTGATCGACCAAGTACGAACGCTGATCGGGCGGCTCGCCGTCAAACCGGTGCGCGGTGCAGTAAAGTGTGCCGTGATCGACGATGCCGAAACGCTGAACGTTCCCGCGCAGAACGCGCTTCTGAAGACCCTCGAGGAGCCGCCCGGACAGGCGGTAATCGTGCTGGTCACCGCCAGCGAGCACGCCCTTCTCGACACGGTGCGGTCGCGGCTTGCTCCGGTGCGCTTTCGCCCGCTTACGGTTGGCGAGGTCGAGCGCGTTTTGACCGGCCGAAGCGATCTGGAGCCCGCGCGTGCCGCCGTTTTGGCGCGCCTGGCGCGCGCGAGCGTGGGCCGTGCCCTTGACATGGCGGACGAGGCCGAGCCTCAGGCCGGTGCGATGCTTGCGGCACTAAAAGACGTGCGGCGAATCGACTTTGCGCGGGCGCACGAACTGGCGCAGCGTTTCTTCGCCGAGCGTGAACAGGCGGCCGCCAACTTCGAGCTCGTCGCTCGCCTGCTCGAGGAGATGCTATGCTTTCGCATGCTAGGCGCGAAATTCACGACCGAGTACGCCGAGCTTGCGCAAACGCTGGCGGAACTGGCTGAAACGATGGACGCAGGCGTCATAATCCGCTGCCTCGAAGCGACACTCAGCGCGGTACGGGCGGTAGACGCCATGGCGAACTCGCGCCTTCAGGGTGAGCGTTGGTGGATGGCTATGGGTGAAGCAGCAAGGGGCGAAAATGGGCTCGGGAGTTGACTTGTCGGTGAGCGACAGCGCGAACGCCGCGTCAGTTGTGGCCGTGAGCTTCCAACCGGTCGGCCGGCTCTACAACTATCTGGTCCCGGGCCTGTCCGTAAAACGCGGCGATCGAGTGGTGGTCGAAGGCGAGCAGGGCCTGCGGGTTGCCACTATCGAGGTCGATCCCCATCCGCCCAGCCGCACACTCGACCCTTCGACGCTCAAACCGGTGCTGCGGATCGCCACCGAACGGGACTTGGCGGTAGAGGAAGATTTTCTCGACCGCGAGGCTTACGCGCGCCGTCTCTGTCTCGAACGCATCCGGGCGCTGGGACTCAAGCTTAAGCTGGTCAACGTCGAATATTCTTTCGACAGCCGCAAAGCCACGTTCTATTACACAGCCGAGGAGCGCGTGAACCTCCGATCGCTGCTGCGCGAGCTTTCGACCATGCTCAATGTGTGGGTCGAGATGAAGCAAATCCGGGCGCGCGAAGAGACCAAGGCAACGGGAGCCCTGGGGCCGTGCGGGCGCGAGCTCTGCTGTTCGTCGTGGCTGCGCGATTTCGAAGCGATAACCGTCAAGATGGCGCGCGAGCAGGGACTGGCTCTCAACCCGTCGCGCCTTGCCGGGATGTGCGGGCGGCTCAAGTGCTGCCTGCGCTACGAATACGGGACCTACGTCGAACTCAAGCGCGAGCTGCCGCCGGTTGGCAAGCGGGCCAGCTCAGTGAAGGGCGATGGCAAGGTGGTACGGCAGAACATCCTCAAACAAACCGTCTTGCTCCAACTCGACGGGGACGCCGGCCTGGTCGAGGTGACGCGCGACGAGCTGGTCGCCGCTCGGGCAGCCAATTAGCGTGCTGCCTGCAAAGACCGGAGGCTCCGGCCGGACCGTCGCCACATGAGCGAACGCCGCCATATCACGACTGCGATTTTTTATTGCAACGGCACTCCGCACGTCGGAAGCGCCTACGAGGCACTCGCTGCCGATGTCTTCGCCCGTTACTGGCGCCGGCGCCTGGGACGCGGCCGCGTGACCTTTCTGAGCGGCACCGATGAGCATGGTGACAAGATTCGCCGCGCCGCCCTGGCCGAGGACCTTGCCCCCAAGGTCTACACCGATCGCATGAGCGCGCTTTTTCGCGAGGCGTGGCAGGGGCTGGGCGTAAGCTTCGACTACTTCGTGCGCACGACCGACCCGATACACGAGCGCTTTGTTCAGGAGATGCTGCGGCGCACGCACGAGAACGGCGACCTCTATTTCCGCGACTACGAGGGCCTTTACTGCGTCGATTGCGAGCGCTTCTATCCGGAAAAAGAGCTGTCCGGCGGGCAGCTCTGCCCGGTCCATAACCGTCCCGTCGAGCGAATCAGTGAAGGCAACTACTTCCTGCGAATCGAAAAGTACCGCGAGCAGGTGCGCGACCATATCGCCAAAAATCCCGGCTTCATCCGGCCCGAGCGCTACCGCAACGAGGCGCTCAACATGCTTGCCGAACCGCTCACCGATCTCTGTATCTCGCGCCCGAAATCGCGCCTGGACTGGGGCATCGAGCTGCCTTTCGACTCGAACTACGTCACCTACGTATGGTACGACGCCTTTTGGGCGTACCTGAGCGTTCCCGCGCTGGCGGAGAATCCCGGCGACATGGACGCGGCCTGGCGCCGGGCGGCAGAACTGATCGCCTGCTCCGAGCACTTCATAGGCAAGGACATTCTCAAGACTCACGCCGTCTACTGGCCGCCGATCCTGATGGCCGCCGGGCTGCCGCTCTTTCGCCGGCTGAACGTTCACGGATGGCTCAATTTCGGCGGACAGCGGATGTCGAAAAGCTCGGGCAACGTGCGCGATCCGGTCTCGTACGAGCGCGCTTTCGGGCCCGACGTCCTGCGCTACTTCGTGATGCGCGAGCTGGTCTACGGGCTTGACGGCGACTTCTCCGAAGAGCGGTTGGTCCAACGGTACAACGCCGACCTCGCCAACGATCTCGGCAATTTCGCAAGCCGCGTGCTGGCGATGGCGCAGCGGTACTGCCAGGGCGAGGTCCGCGCCGTACCCGGAGCCGATCTGGAGACGAACCTTCAGGAGCGCGTCGGCCGCAAGATCGAAGAGCTGGACTTCAAAGGTGCCCTCGAAGAAATTTGGTTGTTGATAGCAGAGGCTAACAACTACATCGTCGAGACTGAGCCGTTCAAGCTCGCGAAAGACCCGGCGAACGCGGCGCGGGTTGAGCAAATTCTGGCGAACCTGCTTGAGATTCTGCGCATGCTCGCCGGCTTCCTGGAGCCGTTTATGCCGGTGACCTCGTGGCGGCTTTTCGAACTGCTCGGCCTGAATCCCGAAAGCGATGCGGCCAAAGCCGCCTCGGGCGAAGGGCTTAAGCCCGGCCATCGCGTGAAACCGCCGATCGCTCTGTTCCCCCGTATCGACCGCAAGCCCGCGGCCTGAGACGTCGCCAAATCGGGATATGACGCTTTTCGACAGCCATTGTCATCTCGCCGACGAGCGCTTTGGGGCCGATACGGCAGCGGTCATCGAGCGGGCTGCGGCAGCCGGAGTAACCCGAATGCTTTCGGTCGGCGCGATCGGCGGTATCGAAACCGACCGCCGAACGGTTGAAATTGCCGAGCGCAATGCGGGCGTCTTTGCCGCTA
>JAJYVB010000265.1:3722-4473 GCA_021792265.1 Deltaproteobacteria bacterium
GACGCCCGCGACGCCAGCCCGGAGCGCTTGTCTGAGCTTCGCGAGCTGGCGCGCTGCGATAAGGTGGTGGCGATCGGCGAGACCGGACTCGACTTTCATTACCAGCACTCGCCGCCGGCCGCACAAGAGGCGTCGCTTGAGGCCCATCTGCAACTTGCCCGCGAACAGGAGCTGCCGGTCGTCATTCATTGCCGCAGCGCGGAGCGTCGCCTTGCGGAAATCTTGCGGGCTGCGGGAATGCCGGAGCGCGGCGGCGTGATTCATTGCTTTACCGGCGACCTCGAAGCGGCGCGGGCTTTTATCGATCTTGGCTGCCACCTTTCCTACTCGGGCATCGTGACTTTCAAGAACGCGGGCGTATTACGCGAAACCGTATCGTTTGTCCCCGGCGATCGGCTACTGGTGGAAACCGACGCCCCTTACCTCGCCCCGGAGCCGTATCGGGGTCGGCTCAACGAGCCCGCCTACGTTGCCAGCACGGTCAAAGTGGTTGCCGCGCTGCGCGGCGTCAGTCCCGAGGATCTGGCCGAGTTGACGGTGTGCAACGCCGACCGGCTTTTCGGCTTGGACGCCACTGCCGCATCCACGGCAGCTTAATTCGCGAAGCTGAACTAGGTGCGGACGTTTTGCCGGCTGTCCGACCGCCGTTTACAGTCGAGGGCGCATCTCACGCGCACGGGCGTTTCGGGGTTATAAGCTATCGATGGCTTCTACAAAGCCTCGACTTGTGCTTGCGCCAGCGTTCGAAGAG
>JAJYVB010000020.1:0-13120 GCA_021792265.1 Deltaproteobacteria bacterium
GGGGCAGCGCGCTGGAGCTGGTCATCCGCAACCAGGACGACCTTTTGAGCCGGCTGGGGACGTGGGGAGTGTACATGCTGCCGTTCATGCAGACGGTGACTCACAAGATTCATTTTGGCGAATCGCACCTGCTGGTTCCCCATATCCCCGCCGCAGCGCAGAAGGAGCTGAGAATCTGAGTACGGCGCCCAGCAAGGATGCCCTTGGCTCCTGAGACTCGCGCGATAGCTACGCTTTTCGCTTGGGGAAGAAAATGAAGAGACGATTGCGCGGACTTGCGCGTATTGCTGCCGTTCCAGTGGTCATCCTATGCGCTCTGGTCGGCACCGCAGCGGTTGCCCACGCCACGACCTTAAGCGGCGTCGTGACCGATAGCCGACACCGCCCGCTTGCCGGCGTATTCGTCACGGCCAGGAACGTTGGCATGAAGATGTCCGTCAGCGTTTTGAGCGACGGGAAAGGCCGCTATTCGATCACCAATCTTTTCCCCGGCCGCTACGAACTCGACGCTCATCGCATCGGCTACCGAAGCGCCGACGTGAAAGATTTCCATCTTACCCAATTTCCGGCGCGAAAGAGTTTCCGCCTGGTCAAAACGCCGGATATTGCCGCGCAGATGCCCGCCAGTGCGTGGCTTCATTCCCTGCCGCCCGGCCCGTACAAGGCGGACTTTCTCAGCGACTGCACGGTCTGTCATCAGATCGGCGATGCCGCCACACGCGGGCCTCGTACAGCAGACCAGTGGACCGCCGTTGCCCAATCGATGATCGCCAACCCATTCATTTACGGCGGCATGACCAAGGGCGTTGACGCAAAGAAACTTGGGCAGTGGCTCGCCGCCAACGGCTTCGGGCCGGGCCAGGAGCATCGTTTCGCGCCTCCGGCGCCGGCGAGCGGCGCGGCCGCCCGCGTGGTTATAAACCAGTACGACGTCGGCGGGCCCAACGTTGCTGCGCACGACATGGCGGTCGAGCCGCGAACGGGGATGGCCTGGGTGGACGATTTCTTCGCGGATCTGCTCGTCCGCATTAGTCCTCTTAACAATGCGCAGAAAGTTTACCGAGTCCCAATAAAGAAGTCCGGGATTCATACGATCGGCTTTGACCGCCGAGGTATGCTCTGGGGCACGCTTTTGCTTGGCGACAGCGTGGTCCGATTCGACCCGCGTACCGGCAAGTTCAAGGTTTACAAGGGCTTTAAAAAAGGGTCCGCGACCCACAGTTTCCCCATCGACCGCTTCGGCTACGTGGAATTTGACCATCAGGGGCGGCTCTGGATAACGGAGCTTTTTGGCAACGCCGTCGCCAGCCTCGATCCGAAAACCGGAGTGGTCAAGGAATACCATTCGCCGTCTGACCGCGGCCATCCCTACGGCATTGCGATCGACAATGAAGGGCGCGTCTGGTACGCGAAATACGCCTCGAACATCATCGGAGCGATTAATCCCGAGAACGGCGCGATAACCGAGCGCGAGCTGCCGCACAAGCACAGTTGCGTCCACCGCATAACGATCGACGCCCACGATCGCATATGGACGCCGGACGACGGTTACAGTGCGCTGGTCATGTATGACATCGGCAAGAACGCCTTCAAAAGCTATCCGCTGCCCGACGCGGACTCGTCGCCGTACGCGGCGCGGGTGGACGGCGTAACCGGTGATATCTGGGTAAACGGATCGGGTGCCGACGCAATTTACAAGTTTGATCCGGCCACCGAAGAATTCACTACGTATCGGCTGCCGTTGCTCGTCTCATATACGCGGATGGTCTCGATTGACTATTCGACCGGTGACGTGTGGACGTCGCTTTCCAACCTGCCCAACGGACAGACCGGGCGCAGCCATACCGAGGTGGTGCGGCTGCACTTCCCGGCGTCCGCCCGCGAGCGGGCCGCGGTCCCGTCGATCGCAAAAGCTGCGAACACCGTGAGCCGTCGTTAGGCGCGCCAATCTGCCGCGCCACTAGCCAAGCGCAAACGCCGGCATGACCTCACGCGCAAACAATTCCATCATGCCGAGCGCCGTAAAATCGCTGAAGAGTATGGTGAAGAGCGTTATCCCCTTGGCGACGCGCTCGCGCAACCGTGCTATGACCTCTGGTGGGGTGCCCTTGATCGCTGTGGAGAGAAACTGCTGATGCTCGGGTGAGCCCTTCCATTGGGCCTCGAGCGCATGCCATCCGCTCTCCACTTGGTCCCGGTCGCTGCCGATACAGATGACGACCTGCTCGGAGACAGTAATCGTTGCGAAATCGCGTCCGACCTCTAGGCAATGCTTCCGAAGTGCGGCCAGCTTCGCGTCGATCTTCAGGTAATCACCGCGCGGGCAGTTCCAACGGTCCGCATACTGCGCGACCAGCCGGAGCATCACCTTCTCGCCGCTTCCTCCCAGGGTGATGGGGGGATGAGGTTTCTGGACGGGCTTTGGATTGTTGACAGCGTTGGCGACCGTGTAGTGGCGCCCGCGAAAATTGACGCGTTCCTTTGTGAACATCAGCTTCAGGATTTGCAGTCCCTCCTCGAGCTGTCTGAGCCGCGCAGCCATCGAGGGGAATTCATAGCCGTAAGCGCGGTACTCTTCTTCCGCCCATCCCGCGCCGAGGCCCGCTTCGAGCCGACCGTTGCTTATCCAGTCGATTGTCGTAAGTGACTTTGCCAGCAGCGCCGGGTTGCGAAAGGAATTGCAGATGACTAGCGTCCCGATACGGATCCGTTCGGTGCGTGCCGCGATTGCGCTCAGCAGAGCGAGACACTCCGAGAACCCGATCTCCGGCAGGTCGGGTGTCCACATATGGTCGGCGATCCAGAAAGAATGGTAGCCCAGTTTCTCCGCTAAAGCGGCGCGCTCGATGAGCGCCGCCGGTTCAAGCCCCGCCTGCGGCAACCAGACCGCGAATTCAACTTTTCTTGGCATCAGTGCGTGTTCTCCAGCCGTCTCACTCATCCTTGATAGCACAGTTCGTAGGCGGTGTCCCGCGCGTTGTGGGATTTAAAGGCAAGGCTGTCAGTCTGACTAATCGCTACGCGACCTGCTCAGTTTGATCAATCTACGCAGCCTCGCGGCGCAAGGCACGGGCGGGTATCGGCAAGTAGCGACAGCCCCTGAACGCGGCGCAAGCTATGAGGACTTGACCCGCCCACAAACGCAGTTTCGTTGACGGTGTCGGGAGAAAAAGGGGCAGGAGGAATCCAACGCCAGGAACCCACCCACCCACAGACCCACCCACCACAAGCGCCTGAGCATCGGCGGCGAATCGTTGAGCTGGCCCGCGCGAACCGCTCGGTTAAGGAGCTGGCACGCGAGTTCGAGGCGTAGGCCAACTCGATCCGCAAGTGGATCAAGCAAGCTGAGCTCGATGGAGGTCTACGCAGCGACGGCTTGACCTGCAGCGAGCGGGAGGAACTCAACCGCCTGCGCCGCGGGAACCGAGTGCTCCGTGAGGAGCGCGAGATACTATCAGAAGCCGCGGCCTGGCTCACTCAGGGAACCGGCGCTACGCCGTCGCGGCGTTCGCATTCGTAGGGGCTAACCGGGCCATGCATCGGATCTCGACCATGTGCCGCGTGCTGGGCGTCTCCCCCGGCGGCTATTACGCGCGCTTAAAGCGTTCGCCCTCGGCGCGGGCGGACGCCGAGTTGAGCGTGCGGATCGGCGAGATCCATCGCCGCTCGCGCGAGACCTACGGCGCGCCGCGCATCCACGCTGAACTGTGGGCACAGGGCCTCAGGGTGGGATGCAAGCGCGTGGCGTGGTTGATGAGTGAAGCCAGGCTTCGCGGCGTGAGCCGGCGCAACTGGGTAGTCACCACGGTGCGCGACCAAAAGGCGCGCTCCGCGCCCGATCTGGTCGAGTGCAACTTCAGCGCGACGGCGCCTAATCGGCTGTGGGTGGCCGATACTACCTACATCCCGACCCGGGTCGGCTTTCTGTATCTGGCGGTGGTGCTCGACGCCTTCAGCCGCAGGATCGTCGGCTGGGCGATAAAGACCTACTTGCGCGCCGAGCCGGTAATCAAGGCGCCCGACATATTGCTTTCGGCAAGCGCTGCGAGCGGGCCGGGGTGCGGCCGTCAATGGGCTCGGTGGGCGACTGTTTCGACAACGCCATGTGCGAGAGTTTCTTCGCCACGCTCGAATGCGAGTTGCTCAACCGGCGCAGCTTCAAGACCCAGGCCGAGGCGCGCATGGCGGTGTTCGATTTCATCGAAGGCTGGTACAACCCCCATCGCCGCCACTCCGCGCTCGACTATCTGTCGCCGATCAACTACGAGAGAAGTCATTCAGCAGAGGCTGATTAGCACAGCCCAACACCGTCAACTGAAACGGGTTAGCTCCGATGTGCCGATCGAGCGAGAGGTCAGCCACCAGCCGTGTGAGCTTGGCGTTCTCCTCTCGCAGCTGCCGCAGGTCGCGCAACTCATTTAAACCCAGCCCCGCGTACTGCTTCTTCCAGATGTAAAAGGTGGCGTCGCCGATCCCATGCTCCCGGCAGATCTCGCCCACCTTCGTCCCTGCTTCCGCCCGGCGTAATGCGCGCAGGATCTGCTCCTCGCTGTGGCCCTTCTTCGGCATTCCCGTGTCCTCCTCATCCTTTCGCAGAGGACCACACCCCAAGCCCGCTTCTCAACTTACGCCCGGCATACTTTTCGGGTTTTGGGCCGGCGCAGTTGCATCAAAAGATTGTCCTTCAAAATAAATGCTTTCCGGTTTACAATGCGAAAAGCGTCGCTTGTCGGGTGCGCCATTTCCACGAGGTGACCGTGATGGGCGCAGTTGAAAAGGCCGTTGATTATTGTCGCCGCGCAGGTGACCAGGCCATGGATCAAGCGTGCTTCATGGCCGCGGCGCGTTTCTACGCAATGGCGCTCGTTGGCACTGACCTGGGCGCCGCCCAAGAACCACTGCGGTGTGATTTGCTCCTCAAGGCTGCCGCGGCACACTCGGCCGCCGGCGAGTTGGACGAGGCGGCAGAGGCTTTGCAGCGGGCGGCGGACCTTGCCGAGAGGCAAGGGGACGCCAACCGCTTTGCTCAGGCTGCGCTCGGGCGCGCCAGGTTTCCGTTCTTTGCGTCTGGGGGACCGGACGGGGAATACGTTGCGCTGGTGACACGCGCGCTGGACATGGTCGGTGAGCGTGATGCGCTGCTGAGGGTAAGGCTTTTGCTTCGCATCGCGGGCGAGCTCGCCTGGCAGGAAGAGACCAGGGCCCGCAGCCGCGGGATGGAGCGCGAGGCCGAACTGATTGCGAGGCGCACGGGCTGCCCGGCGGCGGAATTTGCGGTGTTGGTTCACCGTCATCTGTTCATCAATTGCACGCCGGAAAACATCGACGCGCAATTGGCGGACGACAAGAAGATGCTTGAAGCCGCTCTGCGCGGCGGCCGGCAAGAGGAATGTGCCGCAGCTCTCGCATTTCGATATGGATCCATTCTGCGCAAGGGCGAGGCGACGCTCCCGCCTCCGATGCTGGCGCTTGCACCCGCTTGCAACCCGGTCCTGGTAGGCGGCGCACTTAAGCGCGGTTACCGGTACTACGCGGCCATCCTCGCACTTCTCGAAGGCAGGTTCATTGAAGGCGTGTCACTGGTTATGCATTTTCTTGGCCGAGCGCCCGCGATCGGTCAACATAGTGTCAGTACACTGTGGCCCGCTCTGGTGCTGCCCTTTCGCGAACTGGGACGACTTGCGGAGGTTGAGCCGCTGGCCGCGCAAGCGATGGCGCGGTTTCCGGGAATTCCCCTGTTTCGAGCGCTCGCGATGAACATTAACTGGCTGCTCGGCAAGCGCGAGCAGGCGCGGCACGACTACGAGCAACTCGCGGCGCGCAATTTTCAGGATTTGGGGCGGGACATCGGCTTTCTCCCCTGTGTTTCGGTGCTGACTCAGGTCTGTGCCGGGATTGGCGACCGGCGCCGCGCGGCGCTTCTTTATCGGCTGCTTGCGCCCCACTCGGCCATGAATACAGTTCTCGGTCCCTTGGTCTTTTTCGGCCCTGTCGCCTTTCATTTGGGCGTGCTCGCGGATGTGATGGGAGACTTCGACCGGGCGCAGAGCCACTTCGATGCGGCACTTGCGGCATGCCGCCGGCTTAAGGCGCGAGCATGGGAAGCGTACGTCCAGCACGGCTGGGCACGGATGCTTGAGCGGCGCGGCGACGCGGCCAGCCGTGAGAAGGCGCATCAGCTTGCTGGCCACGCGCTGGTCACTGCCGAAAGGCTAAAGATGGCTGCTCTCGCTTCGCGGCTGGCTGAACTAAAGGAACCTTCAGCACGCGAATTCGAGGATAAGTCAGTATGCGAGCCACATGCGGCAGAAACCGCGTTCCCAGCTCCTCTGGCCTCAGGGTGTTTGAAAAGTTCTGCCAACGGAAGCGGGGACGGCACGGTCAAGAACGGAAGCCTCCCTGACCAATCCTTCGATGCCGACGTTGCGAGCGCTAAAGGCCAGCCGCCTGAGAGTCCGGTCTCGGTTTCGGACGAGCGGGTCCTCGCGCGAGAAGGCGATTACTGGACGCTTGCTTTCGGGGGAAAGGTAGTTCGCGTCAAGCATGCTCGCAGCCTCACTTACATAGCTCAGCTGCTCGACTCTCCCGGCAAGGAATTTTACGCGCCTACTCTCGTGTCGGCCGCTAACGGTTTCAGCCCCGGTGCAGGCGAGATGAGTGCAGCGGTGACAAATGCCGAGAACCTGCAAATCCGGCCCTTCGGGCATGACGATTCGGGCCTCATCCTCGACCGGCGGGCAAGAACCGCTTACCGGCGCCGCCTTCAGGAGCTGCGGTCTGAACTCGAGGAAGCTAAGTCGTTCAACGACTCAGGGCGCGCGGCGAAGCTCGAAGAGGAGTTCTCGCTCGTTACGCGCGAGCTTGCACGTGCGGTCGGGCTTGCCGGGGCGGCTCCAAGGAGGTTCTGTTCGGCGAGCGAACGGGCACGGATCAACGTCACCAATGCGATTCGTTCGCTGCTGCAAAAACTCCGGAAGGAACATCCGGAACTGAGCCGCTACCTGGCCACTACCGTGAGAACAGGTAGCTTGTGCTCGTTTCAGCCGGATCCCCGCTTCAACCGGCGGTGGCGTGTGTCAAAGAGCGCTTAGAACGATTAAACGCTTCGCGCATCGGCGGTTTAGCGCCGCGAATCCATGACCTAGCGGAATTTCGTGCATGGCATGCTCGCGCATTCTATTTGTGGTAGTCACTGACTATGACGTCCTCGTGCAGCGGAGGGTTTAGTAACGCCTGAAGCAATCTGTTACTCCTCAGAAGCGAAATTGTTACAGCGAAAGTAACAACGTTACTCAATTCGTAACGCAACAACAGATGAAACGCTGACGCTCGGCACCCCACCTGGCCGTGGCTGTGCCGTCTAAGGCGTTGAACATTCGGAGTGCTTTTGAGCGGCATTTCGGGCTCTGAGCAGACCGCTGCGTTGCGCGCTTTGGCGAGCACTTGACTGCGGGCTGCCCGCCGGACGAGTGCGCGCAGACGCACGGTTGGAAACGAGGGTGGATGAAGCGCGACCGCCGCCTTAGTTCGGCTGGTTGCTGCGCAGATACACGACGCGTCGCTCAACTCACTCCGACCGCAACGAGCATTAGCTTGCCCGGCTCCCTCTCCTTGAGGGCGCGAGTGGCCATGGGGATCGGAAAAGGATCCTCATGGGTCGGCGGACGCTTGTTCGGGTCTCGCGCCTATGTCGTAAACTCCTTTGGCCTGGCCGGGAATACTGAAAAGCCGAAAGCCGACAGCTAGTGGTTCGATTGGGATCGGATACGTCGCGACCCGGGCCCATCAAGCGCGGTCTGCATCTGATGACGATACCAGAGATTGCTAAATGCTTGGCAATCTCAAGCCGCAAGCTTTACCGACTCGCGAGACAGCCCGTGGCTAGGAATGGATTCCCTGCCTTTAAGATTCGGGGTACCTGGTACATCGACCGCGATGAGGTGATTAGCTGGCTGTTGCGCATGGTCGACCGCGAACAGGTGTTGTGTTTTTCAAAGGGAGAAGTTGTACGTCGGCGGGCGCGAAAAGGTCACAAATGCAAAAAGACCTTGATCCGTTAGAAGGTCGCTATTCAACAACCTCCGCTATTCCTGTGTGAGGCAAGTCTTTGCGACGATTCACTGTTGCGCCACCGCCGGAAAAGCGGGTAGTTGACAAAGGCCTAGCCAAAGATCTCGCAACAAGTATTTATGGGCAACACTTCGCATCAAAACTACCTTCCTTCGGGTAGCCCTCTTCTGTAATGAGATTGCAGCTAGGCGGGAAGGCCGTTAACCCGAGTTTTCGAATTGCGATGCACACGCGCATCAACGCAGCACACGAGTTTTCGCGCTTACTTCGACGGACGCCTCTGCAGCGGCAACCAGGGCCAACTAGGATAGTTGCACAATGCTAGAATGCCTAAAAACGACAACTTCGCAATTCGGCTTGGGTTGGCTGCTTCCTCGGAATGAACTGTCTACCCGCAGCCTTGGAGGTCACGCCTGCGGATGCGCCCAAAGCCGCCCCTTCACGGGGTCGTGGCGGCTGCGGTTGCTGATCGCACTGGCGGCGCTAACAGTTTGCACCTGCTGTTCGTCCACGCCGGGGCGGGCGGAAATACTTTGCGCGGACGACATTGTGCCCACGGGGATGGCTGTCACGGCGACGGGCACCGCGGCGACTTGCGCCGGTGCCTGCCGCGCACGTGAAGTCAAGCCGGTATGCGGTTTGGTTATGAAAATCTGTGCTGGCGAGCCCATCCCAAAGGGCTATGTTCTGGACAGCGTCACGACCATGCCGGCCTGCCAATGCTTGGGCCAAGAGGGCAATGCTTTTGTGATCCGGTATGTCGGTCCGCAGGACGACTCTGTTTCCTACGGCGACGAAGAGTCCCGATACGAAGACACGCTGGGCTCTTCGAGCACGGAAAAGCTTCGGTCTCCCTATGGAGACCCGCCATTCGGCAATGTCCTGTGCGCTACTAACGTAATTTCGCCTGAGATGTATGGGAATGTTTCTCAGCCGGTTCCCTTTGGCAGCGGTGAGCGTCAGTGGGGTGGCTACCCGCTCGGCGGATTTTTGTCCGGTGCCCCGCGTCGGATTGGTTCCGGATCATCGAACGGAGTTCCAGGATCTTGGCCGGCACCGCAGCAGTGGAACTACCAACAAAACGAGCCATTTCGTGTGGGACAGTAGCCTGCGCCGAGGTTGGCTATTGAGCAGCTATACAGGAGCAAGCACCGATCTGAGATGCAGGACGAGGGTTGAAGCGTATTCGACCACGGTGAGAGAATGCTCAACGACTTTAGATTTGAATTGTTAAAGATTCTTTTCAGTGTGTTGATATTGCTGTTGGTCGTTTGTTTCGCGCAAAGCCGGCTGCGGGCGCAGCAACTTGAAGGCGGCGCTGCAGGAGGGCTTTCATCAGACAGCGGTTCGCTCTCTGGCGGTGAGAGTGGACAACTGCTGCGGCAGCTCGGGATGCCGGCCGAGCAAGCGCAGCAGCTTCGCGAGCAGTCCGAGGCCGGGGGCCTTGGGACTTTTCAAACTCAAAGGCTCTGCGCGGGCATAGCAGCCAGGCACCTCTCACCGGCCAACGCGCAGTCAATTGCCCGTACGCTCGGTCTTTCCGACCAAGAGGTTACGCGCCTGGTCGATTGCGTGCGTCTGTCGTATGGTCAGTCGAACAGCGCGATCGGTGCTGGGAGGGCCGGCGGCCGCCCGAACCTCCTCGTCCCGTCGGGACCGTCCGCGATTGAAGAGCGGTTTCACGCCGCTGATCATCCATACCGGCTGCTCGCGGCACCGAACGTTAGCAGACTTAAGCAATTTGGCTACGACCTTTTCGCCAGCAGCACTCAGGGGCTCTCCACCTTCGACAACGTCCCGGTAAGCGCGGACTACATCGTGGGACCGGGCGACGAGCTTAACGTTCTTTTGTGGGGTCGGATCAACCGCACGCTAAGCCTCACGATTCAGCGCAACGGTACTGTGCTGATACCGCAAATTGGGCCGCTTCCCGTCGCCGGATTGACCTTCGCCCAAGCGAGGAAGCTGATCGACGGGCAGATTGGACAAATCGAGGGAGTCCAGGCCGATGTGACCATGGGCCGGATACGGACGATACAAGTGTTCGTGATCGGTCAGGTCGCCGAGCCCGGCCTGCAGACGGTAAGTGCTCTCGCGCATGTCTCGGACGCTCTGGCGGCGGCGGGCGGGGTGCGAAAAACGGGAAGTCTGCGTCGGATCGAACTGCGACGCGACAATCGCGTTCTTGAGACCTTGGATCTCTACGCGATGCTGTTGCATGGTGACACCTCCGCCGACCGTCGCCTGGAGTCCAGAGACGTGGTCTTCGTGCCGTTGATCGGACCGGTGGTAGCGATGGCGGGCAATGTGAAGGATCCGGCTATATACGAACTAAAGAGTTTCGAGACGATTGCGACCGTAATCCGAATAGCTGGAGGGGTTGGTGCCTTCGGTTACTCCCAGCGGGTCCAGGTCGAGCGGGTAGAGAACCATCTGCAGCGGATCGCACTGGACGTTAGTCTGGACAGTCCACAGGCGCGAAGATTCGTAGTCGATGATGGCGATCTAATCAAGGTTTTCACCGTGCTGCCGCGGCAGCGCAACGTGGTCAAGCTCGCCGGTAACGTTAACCGGCCAGGCACGTACCAATGGAAGCCCGGGATGCGGGTTTCGGACGTTATCCGCGAGGGGCAGGGAGTAAGAGACAACACCTTTTTCGGCTACGCGCTGCTCAAGCGGCGAAAAGGCCCAATGCGCACGACCCGTTTTCTGCGCGTCGACCTGGGGGAGGCGATTTCTGAGGAGGCTTCCACAGTCGATTTGCCGCTAGAGCCGCAAGACACGCTCACCGTGTACAGCGAGGGCGAGATCAACGAGATCCCCACGGTTACCGTGAAGGGCGAGGTCCGAAAGCCCGGCGTCTACCCTCTTAGCGAGGGGATGAGGGTGCGCGACCTCATCTACGAAGCGGGAGGACTCAAGCGCAACGCCTACCTGGCCAAGGCTCAACTGGCGCGCACACGGTCAGATGGTTCCAAAACCCGATACCTGTATCAGGACCTGGACCTGAAGGGGTCCCTCGCTGACACCCCGAGCGACAATATCGCGCTGCGGGCCGGAGACGAACTGTTCATAACCGAGTCCGCCAATTGGCATAGACCATGGACGGTTGAGGTCAAGGGCGAGGCGATGCGGCCCGGCCCCTATGTGATACACGAAGGTGAGCGGCTTGCCTCGGTCCTCGCCCGTAGCGGCGGAGTGCGCGCCGACGGCTACCTTCCGGCGCTGATCCTGATTCGCCAGTCGGTCAAAGAGATGCAGGAGCAGAACCTCCGGCGCGCCGATGCCCAGCTTCAGACCGAGCTCACCCGGGCGGCTCTGATGCCGGCCGAGAACAACACTAAGCAAGAGTCGAATCTCCAGCAGAAAGCCCAGGCTTTGGCGATGCTGAAGAACATGATCACGCAGGCCGGCAAGGAACGGGCGATCGGGCGAATCGTGCTAACCATTCCTTCACTAGCTGCGCTTCCCGGATCGAACTCCAACGTCCAGCTCGAAGAGCACGACTTGATCATAATTCCCAAGCGGCCAACCTCAGTGAACGTGATGGGACAGGTCTATGGCTCGACCGCGGTTGCTTACGATCCGGGGCTGACTGTGGTCGACTATATCGACCGCGCCGGCGGGCTCACCAAGGACGCAGACAAGGAACAGATCTTCGTCGTCAAGGCTAACGGTGCAATCATCTCAGAAGACAGCTTCAGGGACACCGGAAAGAACCGGCTCTTCCCGTTGCTGCCGGTGTTGTCCGACGGCTTCATGGATGCGCATTTGGCGCCCGGCGACACTATCTACGTTCCGCCTTCGTTCCTGTTCGTGAATCCGCTCCAGCGCACCCTCGACATTTCTCAGATCATTGCTAACTCGGCCGAAGGCATCGCTTACGCCGCGTTGCTGGGAACGTTGCTGCCGTAATCATGATAAGCCGATGCTGAAGACCGCTTGCGTCGCGACAGCGCTCGCAGCCGTGCTTTCCACCACAGCTCCGGTCTTGGCCAGAGCTGTCGGCGAGCGAAAGATCGACCACCACGCGATATTCTGCGCGGTCGGCGCTATGTACGACCTGGACCCCGCGTTGCTCGAGGCGATCGCCGCGGTCGAATCCGGTGGCCGCATAGACGCCATATCGTCCGCGGGCGCGATGGGGCTGATGCAGCTCATGCCCGCGACTGCCGCCCGCTTTGGCGTCGACGATCCCTTCGATCCGGTGGAAAGCGCCCTCGGCGCCGCACGCTTCCTGAGCTACCTGCGCGACGGTTCGCGATTCGGCCGCCATCTTCCCGACCTGCTGGCCGCCTATAACGCGGGCCAAGGCACGGTCGAGCGGTTCGGCGGCGTCCCGCCCTATCTCGAAACGCAAGAATACGTGCGCCGCGTACTGTGGTTTTACCTACTCGGTGTTCCACCATTGGATAGCGCCGGTCCGAAACTACCTGCTAGGCGAGCTGTTTCGCACGCTCCTACAACCCAGATTCGCCCGCCGCGCAACGGCGACCTTGCCGTACTCAGCCAGCTCGCCGAACTGAAGCGGGCACGCAATAAGGCTACGGTTGCCGCCCGAGCGCGAGAGCGCTAAGTCCGATGCCGACAGCGCGTCGTCATTGCGGCGTGCTCGGCCTTCCGCTCGCGCTGAGCACTGTTCTTGGGATGCTACTCGCGGTTTCAGCCTGGGCCTCGACCTACGTGGTATATATTCCGCTCGATAGCACTATCTACAACGAATTGGAAACCCTGAACGGCCTCGGCTACCTCGACACCTACCTCTCCGAGGTAAAGCCTATCAGTAGGGTCGAGGCGGCTCGTCTTACGCTGGAGGCCCAGGCGAATATGACCGATTCAGAGCGCCTGGACCCGCTGGCGCGAAGCATCGTGGCAGCATTACGTCGACAACTAAGGGACGAAGTTGGATGGCTTCAGCACAACGTTGAGGATCGTCTCCCCGCCATGGTCCGCCCGCTTAACCGGATCGAGGGCGAGTACATATATTCGGCCGGACCCCGGCGCTATTGGCGTACCGGAGCCAACGGTCCAATTAACGCCCAGGAGCAGA
>JAJYVB010000020.1:13130-21480 GCA_021792265.1 Deltaproteobacteria bacterium
CCCACCGCCGGCGGTAGCAACGAGATCGTGCGCGCCTCCGGATGGGGCGGCTTCGGCGGCTTTCTCACCGGCTATGCGGAAGGGGCAATTGCCGGCCCGATTACCCGCGGCATCGCCGGAACCAGTCGCGGCCAGTTACTCGGCGCGGAGACGGTCGTGAGCTTGGGCAACGTGGCGATCTCTTTCGGACGGCAGGAGCGATGGTGGGGGACCGGCCATTTTGCTCCTCTGACACAGGGTGACAATGCCCAGCCGTTTTCGGCGCTCACGATCGAGAACACTCATCCCAGCTATCTGCCATGGATTCTCCGCTATCTCGGTCCTAGCCGGCGTGAGCTTTTCATGGGTCAGTTGGACTCGGATAGAGCGCGTTCGCAACATCCCTGGATTGTCGGCAGCATCCTTGCCTTCAAGCCGCTGCCAACGTTTGAATTGGGATTCACCCGCACGATCATTTTTGGAGGACGCGGCAACGACCATTACGGCCCGATGGGTTTTCTGGGACGCTTCACGGGAATCGCCACCGGTAACCCGGCCGAGGGCAATACCAAGTCGCGCGGTGGGGTCTTCTTCAAATTCCACATTCCGCAACTGAGAAATCTCGAACTGTACCAAGAAGTCGTCGGCTCGGACAATCTTGCTTACGAAGTTCCCACTCTCGGTCACTACATGCCGTTTCTCAGTGTCGCCTATCAGGGCGGATTTTACCTGCCGCGGCTGACGGCCGATGGACTCACCGATCTTCGCTTCGAGTACGCGCTCATTCCCGGATCATATTCCGTACAGAACGGCAATTCTCTCTACTGGACTTACGAGAATCAGTTGTTCGGCGATCCTTTGGGCCCAAATGCCAGCGAGGTGGATCTCCAAGTGGGGCGATGGTTTGGGTTGCATCGCAAGGTCGATGCCGACTTCTTCTACACCGAGCAGGCGCCTGATATGTCCGAGGGTGCCAGTCGCTTTTTCTTTCCGGCTGACTCCGTGTTTTATCCCTATCCGCTCACCAAAGAGCGCAGTTTCGGGATCGCTTTTAGCACCTTCAGTCTGCCCGTCCCTGCGGGCTCGCTTAGCCCGTGGCTGGCGGGTGTCCGGGCGCTGACTGCGGGTCGGGCGAGATTTGCAGTCGAGTACGCACAGAGCCTCAACTACCAGCCGCGTGCGAATTCGGTGCGGATTATGCTGATGCTGTCGGCGACGTTGGATAATGTGATGTCCGGATGGGATTGGCGCTAGAAGGATGGCGAGGACGGACAGTGGCTGAACCGGAGCTTAGAATAACCCGCGAGCCGCGCCGCGACAGCGAGCGCCTGGCTGCTGCCCCCGCGCGATGGTATCACGAGGACGACGAAACCATCGACCTCGCGCCTTATGTTTTCGCGCTGCGCGACCGATGGCGCACCGTCGCGGCCGCGGCGGTGGCGGCAGCCGTGATTACGGCTCTGCTGACAGGTCTCGCATTGCCGAAATGGTATCGCGCGAAGGCTGTCATCCGTCCGATCGCGCCCCCTGCCGTCGAGGGCCGGATCGCCGGCGTCATTGGGGGATTAGGCGGTGGATTCGGACTTAACGGCCTTGCAGCCTCGCTCGGCACAGGAGGCAACAACGACGCCGAAGAATATATCGCGATACTGCGCGGTTTTGGATTCAATGTAGCGCTTGCAAATCGCCACCAGCTAGCGGGCGAACTGCTCAAGCCGTGGTTTTGGCCGGTAAATTTACTTTTCTCGTGGAAGGACCCCGAATGGGGCGTCTATCGGGCGTTGAAGAAGCGTTTCGACTGCGAGTATTCGATAAAGACCGGCAATATCAAGCTGTATTTTCAGGCGAAGAATCGATCTCGCGCGGAGAAAATTCTGGGATACTACGTCAAGGACCTCCGCGACCTTTTGCGTGCGCGCGAAATCAGTTTGGCGTCGGCCGCAATCGCCTCACTGGAAACCGAGGCGAGGACCACGCCGGACGCGGTCCTGCGTACCGAGCTTTATTTACTGGTGGCCAAGCAGGTGCAGCGCAAGAAGATGGCGCAAGTCGAGGCCGACTTCGCCTTTCGCGTGCTCGACCCTCCAGCAGCGTCGGACAAGGCGTACCGCCCCTGGGTGTTACTTGACTCAGTACTGGTTGCGTTCTTCGCCTTCCTTTCCTCCGCTATCTGGGTGATAGCGAAAGCTGTCCTGAAACACACCTAAGAGTACTACCGGCCGCAGCTAAAGTAGGAAAATGTCATGTTTACAGCGCTTTTGCGTCTCTACCGTTGTGTGCGTCCTTTTGTTCCGGCACGAATTCGCGCGCGGATGATCACTCAGTTCGCGCATTTTCGGGCGAGAGCCATGGGAAAATTCGCCACGGCCGTTCTCACCGTCGGTTACAACGGGACGCTTTTAGTGCCTTCGCAGGACATGTCGGTGGGATGGAACCTCGCAGACTCCGGCGCGTGGGACGAGGATCGCATCGAGTTTCTGAAGTCACGCGTCCGGCCGGAATCCGAGGTCCTTATCGTTGGCGCTCACGTCGGCGCGTTGTTGGTGCCACTCGCCAAGGTGGCGGCCCGGGTGGTCGGTATAGAGCCTAACCCCGAAACATTTCACCTGCTCGAGATGAACGTTAAGCTGAACGGCCTTACGAACGTCGAGCTTTGCAACTTTGCTGCAGGGGACCGATCAGGCGAAGTCGATTTCCTAGTAGCAGAGGCGAACAGCGGTGCAAGCCGCCTGAGGTTCTCTCATGTTTCGGACCTGACGGGATGGGATGCGTCCTCTTGGGCGCCAACAACCCCGTCCAAGCTGCGCGTTCCCATGCGCAGCTTGGACGATGCCTTTTCGGGCCGGACGTTTGATCTCGTAATCATGGACATTGAGGGCGCCGAATTTGCGGCGCTGTCCGGGATGGCTGGCGTCTTGCGGCGCGCTGAAACGCTTCAGGTAGAGATCTTGCCTTTGTATCTAAAGACGATCGCAATGACCGGAACCGTCGAGGCGGTGAAGCGCCTGGGTTCAGGGTTCGGCAGTGCGATCTTCATGTTCCCCGAGGGCAAAAGCGTCGAACTTCCGAACGTGCAGTTCGACCAACTGGCAATGGAAATCGACCGTATCGGCGGGGGCGACGTAATATTTCTGAGGCGCCCGAGCAATGCAGGCGCAGCTTGACCTCCGTTCATGTCGCGTGAGCAGGGCGACCGTTATCGAACCGCCTCGCTACGGGGCCGCGGATGTGAATCGCGACTTCTCAGCGCCTGTTAGAGGGTATCGCTTGGGGAGAAATTTACTCTGGAATCTCGCTGGTACCGCCGCCCCGATGCTGGCTGCACTGGTATGCATTCCGATTCTTGTCCATGCGCTCGGAGCTCAGCGTTTCGGTGTCCTGGCTATCGCATGGGCGTTAATCGGCGGGTTCGGTTTGCTCGACTTTGCGAGTATCGCTCTCACTAAGTTGATCGCGGAGCGCATCGGAAACGGCCACAGCGAGCAAATTCCTCCTTTGTTCTGGATAGGTGTCCTACTTACTCTGGCATCCAGCGCCGTACTGGCGGGAGTATTTGCTGCCGCCTGCCCGTTTCTGGTCCGTCATATCCTCAAAGTTCCGATGGCGCTCCGGCTTGATACGCTTAATGCGTTTTATCTCATTGCGGTCGCGATACCCGCGGTCACACTGGGCAAGGTGTTCAGGGGAGTATTGGCCAGCTTGCAGCGGTTTGATCTCGTCAACTACGTGCGTATCCCTCTGAGCGTTCTGACCTTTCTGGGCCCCGTGATGGTCCTCCCGTTCACGCACAGCCTGGTCTGGGCGGTCGCGGCGATTGCCTCTGCGTGGATCGTCTCGTCGCTGGTGCAGCTCATCATCTGCTTTCAGGTGATACCCTGCTTGGCCAGCGGCCCTTTTTTTCGCCTCTCGCTTGTCCCAACGCTTTTGAGCTTCGGCGGTTGGATGACCGTCTTCAACATCACCGTGCCTCTTATGGTGTACGTGGACCGCTTCGTCATCGGGGCGATGATCTCGATGTCGGCGGTAGCCTGGTATGCGACTCCGCATGAATTCGTGACCAAGCTTTCAATAGTCTCGGCCGCCGGCGCCGGCGTTCTGCTGCCCGCTCTCGCCGAGAGCGTGGAAGGGGACCCAGGTTCAATCGCCGGGCTCGTCGATTGGGGCATGAAGTACACCATTCTCGCCATGTTCCCGATCACGCTCGTGATTGAGACGTTTGCGCGAGACGGACTCGATCTCTGGCTCGGCCACGGCTTCGCCCTACATGCCGCGGTTGCGCTTCAATGGCTCGGGGTCGGGGTATTTTTTAACGCCATGGCGGCCGTGCCCATGATGTTGATCCTCGCGGTACATCGTCCCGATATTCCAGCGAAACTTCACCTGGTCGAGGCTCCGTTATACCTGGCTGTGCTGTACTGCCTCACATACGCTTACGGGATCAACGGAGTGGCGGCGGCAGCGGCCATGATGTTCGCCTGCGACGGCCTGGTATGGTTCGCGTTCGCCCGGGCGCTGGTACCGGCCGGGGCCGAACCCTTACGGCGGTCGCTATGGGCGATGGCCGCAAGCCTGCCGGTCTTTGCCTTAGCAGTGATGCTGCCTGACATGCCCGCGGTGAAACTCGCTTTTCTTTGCCTTGCGCTTGGTATATTCGCGCTCTGGGCGTTCTGCACATTGCCTCTCGGGGTTTACGGGGCGGATCGCGAATCGGCTCAAGCGAGCACCTGAAGCCCGCCCCCAAGGCCCTCAGAAGCTAGTTTGTTAGCACGATGCTTCGAACACTATCCAGGCTTCTTCCTGAGCGCGGACTCCTGACGTTGGTTTCCATTTTGGCTGAGCTACGGGCTGCGATCATTGGTTCCAACGCCTGCGCGATTCTGACAGAGACACGACACGGGATGCTCTTGGTGCCATCTCGTGACTTTTTCGTTGGACGGCAGCTCTGCTTCAAAGGTTCCTACTGTTGCGACATGCTTGACTTTCTTCTTCGTCGGTACTGCTCCCAGTCCTCCGAGGTCTTGATCGTAGGCGCGCACGTGGGCACCCTTCTGGTCCCGATAGCGAAGCAGGTCAAGCGGGTCGTTGGAATCGAAGCTAATCCAGATATTTTCGGCCTTCTGAAACGCAACGTTATCCTCAATAATCTTTATAATGTCCTTCTGAAGAATCTGGCGGCGGGCGACCGGGACGCAACGGTGGAGTTCATGGCCAGCAGCTATAACAGCGGCGGAAGCAAGGTCAAAATGGGGCATTGGAACGACCGCCGGTACGCCTATGATCAGCCGAAAACGATCAACGTGGAAATGAAACCGCTGGACATCGAACTCGGATGCTCCACTGCGTTCGATTTAGTCATTATGGACATCGAGGGTGCTGAGACTGCGGCGTTGCGGGGTATGTCAGGTCTTTTGACAGCAGCACGGACGCTAGTCATCGAGATTCTTCCGCACCATTTGAATAGGCTGGCACAAGTCACCGAGGGGGAGTTCGCCGCGCTGCTCGCTCCATACTTCGATGCGGCTGTGTTTTGTCCTGGGCTGAAGGTAGCGAGCGGCGTATTCGAGAAGTCTCGGTTTGAGGAGCTTATTCGAGAGTGCTGCCGGTTGGGCGGGACCGACGTAGTCTTTTATAAGAATTAGGAATTACGAACGGACGACAGGTGTCGCAAGGCAGCGGCGCCGGCGTCGGCACTTAGCCGTTGCTGCCCGGCTTCGCTGGGCTCGCGTCTCAAAGCTGTTGTGATAAGCGAGGAATCCATCCGCATCGGTATCGACGGGCGCGAGTTAGCACTCACCTACAGCGGGATAGGGCGCTATATCAGCGAGTTGTGCAAAGTCCTGGACAATCTGCTGCCTTGCGCGTCGTTCTTTATCTACAGCAACCTCGAAATACGTATGCCCGTGGAATCGCCGCGCTGGACCGCCAGGATCGATCGCGTTCCTGGAGCGAAGCGTCTTCACCCTCTGATGTGGCTCATGTTACGCGGCCACGCGCTATGCGTGGTTGACCATCTGGATGTGTTCTGGGGGACGACAACGATACTGCCTCGTCTGCCTGCTTCGATCAGGGCAGTGGTGACAGTTCATGACCTGTTTCACACTGATAGGGCTATTGTGTCTCTAAAGCGCTGGCTAAGTTACGGTCTGCTGTTTAAGAGGAGCCTTGCCCATGCGGACTCGATCGTGACGAATTGCGAGACGACGGCCCGCAAGCTACATAGCCTGTTTGGCTATGACGCCGCTGCCGTAGTAAAACCGGGGGTGTCGGAGCACTATCGGCCCCGGCCCGCAGAGGAGGTCGAAGCCTGTCTCCGGCTATATGGAATCAAGGCACCGTACATATTCACCGTCGTTTCGAGGTATGAGCCGAGAAAAAATCTTGGTTCATTATTCGAAGCCTTCCGCGGTCTTAAGGCCGACGGCGTGCTTAAGGATCACACGCTTCTGCTGGCAGGCGGCGGAGGGTCGCGTGCCCTTGCAGAGTCTCCCTTGGCCCGAATGGCGGAGCCCGGCGCCATCAGATCGCTGGGTCAGGTGCCGGACGATCACCTGGTATTGCTCTACTGCGGGACCGACGCGTTCGTGTTTCCCTCAACGCACGAGGGCTTCGGCATTCCCGTGATGGAGGCTCGGGCGTGTGGCACTAAAGTGGTAGCGAGCGATATTCCTGAATTGCACGAAGCCGGCAGCGACGACGCGATATACGTAACACCAACCGCAGAGGGCATTCGCAACGGAATAATCCGCGCTGTCGGACAGCAGAAGACGCAGCCAGGCCCGAAACCATACGCAAACGCGTGGGGCGAGAGCGGGGTGAGACTTGCAAAGCTTTTAACTGACGGACGGGGGCCCATTGAAACTTCCTGCCGATAAGGCGCTCGTCGTGCTTACGGTAGCACTGGCGCCCATTACCAATGTAAAAATCGCCGGTGCTGAACCAATAAATTATGCAAGCGTGGTCCTTTTCGCCTTCGGAGTACTAGCAATTGCGCGAAATCGACAAGCGACGCTACTATTGCCCCGCCGTTTGGTACCGTTGGCTCGGGCATGGCTGCTATTTGTGTTGCTCGTGACAGTCATAGCATTATGGCTGGATTGGCGTCTCAAGTTTTACATCCCGCCTGGCATGTCGTTGATGAGACACCCGCCGGCTCTTACGTTCACACGGATGTGGAAACTAGGAATCGACATCGGCTTCATGTTCGTTCTGGTAAGCTTATTCTTTCAAAACCCGAAACTTGTTCGTGATAGTACACGTATATACCTGACTGTGGGTGTTCTCAATGCAATCTATGCTCTCATTTGCTTTAGCCTTTGTGTCGCGGGAGCCTCGCGCGGGAGTTACAGCGGCGTGTTCGGCGCTTATACGCTCCTTGGGGTTACAAGGGCACGCGGTTTCTTCGTCGAAGGCGGACCATTCGGGGTCTATCTCGTAACGGTCCTGATGGTTCTGCTGGTGGAGCGCTATGTGCTCCGAGACTTGTCGCGATCACTCTTTGCCTCTTGCGTCGCAGTACTCGTGGCCGCCATAGTGGCGGCCCAATCCAAGGCTGCCTTCTGTCTGATCGCGGCTCTTGCTCTTTGGTCTTTTTGGCGGTCACGGAGGTTGCGATATTTAATTACGAGTGGCGCTCTGGCTCTCGCTTTGGGTACGTGGTTTGTCTTCGGGGATCTTGCTACGCAATTCCAAGGCTACATTTACGCTTACGAAAACATTTACACTCTTGCACTTTCGAATCCGACGGACATCAACGTGCTTGAGGGTCGGGCTGTCGCTGCTCACGTTGTGCCCGCAATTCTGGCGGATCGGCCTTTCTTCGGCGTAGGTCTCGGCAATTACCCGGTAACTCGCAGCAACCCGGATTACTCTTGGCCGCTGCAGGCAGCGCCGGGCTGGGACTCCGGCGGTTTGGGACTGATCGGCGATGGCGCCGAACTGGGTCTCCCTCTGCTTATGTTTTTTGTCGCGCTCGTGTGGACGCCGGTCTTGATGGCAACGCGTAGCTCGGTTCACAGGCTTGTCGTTCTGCTCGCGGGTTGCCAGTTCTGGGTGCATCTTTTTGGAGCGTCAATCCCTTTCCTCTATCCCTACCTTACGACGGCGCTGGCGCTTGGGCTTATCCTCGGACCCAAGGGTAGGCGGGCCTGTCCAGCCGCCGGCTGAGGGTGAAAGTACTGATCGTAAAGCTGCACGCAGTTGGGGATGTGATCATGGCCCTGCCCATGATTACGGCGCTGCGCAAGCGTGATCCAAACGCAAGGATTGCGTGGGTGTGCGGCGAGACCGCGGCGCCGATCATGGCGCTGATGGGCGACGTTGAGGTGATCGCGGTCGACGATACCAAGCTTTTTCATGGGTCCCCATGCCGTTA
>JAJYVB010000266.1 GCA_021792265.1 Deltaproteobacteria bacterium
ATGGGCGCGCAGCCGCCTACGGCGAATGAAAACCCGGCCGGCCAACAGGCACACTGCGGCCGAGCTGTTCAGCAGGGCGTTGAGCGGCGCAAGCAAGTGCCACGGAAACATGGTGTCGGCTGAGCCTTATGGCGGCGCCGGTACCTAAAGGTCCGCTGCGGCTGTGCGTCTCATAGACGATCGAAAATCAGCGCCAGGAATGTGACCGGCAGGTAAACCAGCGAAGCGAACACCACACGGCGCACTCGCGCTGCCGTCGCCGGCCTCCACAGAAGCACCATGGCGTTGCCCAGCATAAGCATCGCAAGGCCGACGGCAGCGACCATGTAGGCTCGTCCCGCATAGCCGAGGGCCGCGGGCAGAGCCGACACCATCACCAGAGCCGCGCTCGCCGTGACTATGATCCAATTGCCAAATCGGGCTCGGGCCTCTCCCGCGGGAAACAGATGAAGCCCCACGCTCAGGTAATCCCGATAGTAAAGCTCCCCGATCGCCAGCGCATGGGGAAGCTGCCACAGGAACATCATGGCGAAGAGCACCAGTGGTTCGACGCCCAAACTGTCACGTGCGGCAACCCATCCCAGCACCGGTGGCAGAGCGCCCGAGATCGCTCCCACCAGGTTGCAGCTCCATGAAGTCCGTTTGAGCGGCGTGTACGCGCCCAGGTAAAGAACGGCGATTATGCCGATGATTGCCGCAGTCATCCAGTTGACCGCCAGCAGGAGAAACAGAGTCCCCGCGCATAGTGTTCCGGTAGCGTAGGCGAGTGCCTCGCGCGGCTGCACCTTGCCCGAAGCGATCGGCCGATGGCAGGTTCGTGTCATCCGCGCGTCGCTATCCCGCTCCAGGTACTGGTTGAGCGCCAGCACTCCGCCGGCGGCGAGCGCAGTGGCCGAGATTGTCGCCAGCGCCAGAATCAGGTCGAAGGAATCCGGGCTTGCGAGATAAAAACCGACCAGCGTGGTCAGGAGCACCATCGAAAGCAGCCGCGGCTTGGTCAGCATCAGGAAGTCCACCAGACGCTGAGCAACGCCGAGCGCCGGACCCTCGAAGACCGACACCTCCGAGTTCAAGCGGTCACCTGGTGGCCGGCAAAAACGCTTGCCCGGGCTCGGGCGGTTTCGTTCAAAGGCGGCCGCACGAGCCGGCGAGCGCGAAGCGTCACAACGAGCGCCGCGGCCAATACGGCGGCGCCGCCCGCGACATGGGCCGTGGTCGGAATCACGGCGCGCCAACTCCAAATCGTAAGTGCCCCCAGCGAAATCTGCACCGCCAGTAGAACCAACAGTGCGAGCGCCGGCCGAAGCAGCGCAGGTTCGCCCCGGTAGCGCCCAATGACGCGGAAGACGGTCCAGAGCACGAAAACGCTCACGACAAGCGCTCCCACGCGATGGGCAAAATTGATAGCGACGAATAACGAAAAGTGCGGCGGCACAAGCTGTCCGAAAGACAGCGGAAAGTCGGGAATCGCAAGTCCGGCCCCAAGATGGCGCATCACGGCTCCAATCAAAATTTGCAGGTAAATCACGACCGTAGTAGCCGTGCACAGCGCGACCAGCGAAGGACTTTCGGTGTCGCGGCCCAGACGAGGAAGACTCTCCCAGCGGGTGTCGGTAAAGAGCGCCATCGCGACCGTCAGACACAGGAAAGCCTGTGCAGTTGCAGCATGAGCGACGGCGATTGGAAGCGGCAGTTCCAACAGGACGGTTATTCCCCCGAGAACCGCCTGCAAAATTACGAGGCCGAGCGCTGCGAATGCCGTGTTGCGCACCCAACGGCGAGGTTCGCGCGCCCACGTCCATGCCGCCAGCAAGAGCGTCAGGATGACCACAACTCCAGCGGTTACGCGATGGCCGTACTCGAAACGCACGCCGCCCACCAGCTTAGGCACGAGCTTGCCAAAAGCGAGCGGCCAATCCGGCACCGCCAGGGCCGATCCGGTAGAAGTGACCAAGCCACCGACAAAAATCAGGACAAAAGTCATACCGGCGGTAAGCAACGCGAGGCGGTGCAGTCCTGGTGGCGATGTCGGCGCCACGCGGCTTTGCCCTGTACTCACGCCGGCGCCCATCCGTTCGGTCGTATTCATCGTTTTTTCGACAAAACCCACAAGCCCTTCGTTGGGAAACGGCCTCGGCAACCCGGGGCCGACTTTGGCAGACCTTACCGATGACGGCCGCCGGCTTCAGCCGGCCACAAAGCAGACGGACCGCCGGGCAGCGTATAACCTTAAAAACCTAGGTCCCTCGCTTGAGCATGAAAAATTACCAGCTTGCTGGTCAGGTTTCCACCGTTGGCCCGGCACATAACGTGACCGCGCGATACGCTCGACGTTTTGGCCCAGGACCGCTTTTTCGCTAAAAGTTCACGCGGAGGAGTCGTTCGCCAAATCCGATTCAGCCGGTCAGCCACGATGAAAATCGAGCCGTCCACTATTGCCCAAGCCTTCGAAGAGCGCGCCGCACGTTACAGCGACCGGACTTTTCTCATGGACAAAAACGGAGCGCAGTGGCGCGAGCATAGCTGGCGTCAGATCTCCGACGCCGCGGGACGGCTACGCGGCGGCTTCGCCGGTCTGGGACTTAAACGCGGCGACCGGCTGGCCATCCTTGCCGACAACTGTCCGCAGTGGGTGACCGTCGACCAAGCCGCCCTCGGACTGGGCGCCGTAGTCGTTCCTCTTTACACCACCAGCGGCACCGAAGAGATTCGGCACATCCTCAGCGACTCGAGTGCGCGCATAGTGGCCATCCGCGGGCCGGAAAACCGAATGCGGGTCGAAGCCGTGCTGCGCGGCTTACCCGCGGTCGAAACGCTCATCTCGATGGATGCCGAGGCACCAGTGACCGAAGCTCCACGCGCCGGCCAACCGCGGTTTGAAACCCTTGCTTCGCTGAGTGCCGGAGCTGCAATGAGAACGGTCGAAGGCGGTCGCGAAGACCTCGCCACGATCATCTACACCTCGGGGACAACCGGTCCGCCAAAGGGCGTAATGCTGTCCCACGGCAATATTCTGAGCAATTGCGAAAGTTCGCTGCTGGCGCTTTCGCTCAACGACACGGACATCGTGCTGTCTTTTCTGCCGATCGCCCATTCCTTCGAGCGCACGGCAGGATACTACGCGGTAATGGTGGGCGGTGGGACTATCGCTTACGCCGAGGGACTGTCGCAGATAGCCCAGAACCTGCTCGAAATCCGGCCGACCGTGGTGCTCACCGTACCACGCCTGCTTGAAGTGATTCACGCACGCGTGATGCGCACCGTCGAGCGGGGCCCGGCGCTCAAGCGCCGGCTCTTCGCCGCGGCGCTGTCAGTCGGCCAGCGCGCCGCTTCCTGCCGCCATCGAGGGCAACCGGTGCGTCCTTCGATCGCGGTGGCGATGGCATTTTACCGCCGGCTGGTATTCAAACGCATCCGCACGATCTTCGGCGACCGGATACGCTACCTGGTATCGGGTGGCGCTCCGCTTCCGCTCGAGGTCTTCTGGCTGCTGGCGGCCGCCGAAGTCCCAATTGTCGAGGGGTACGGACTGACTGAGGCCGCGCCTGTCGTTTCGGTGAACCTGCACGGCCACACCCGGCCTGGCACCGTCGGCCTGCCGCTTTCTGGAATCGAGGTGTCAACCGCGGGCGACGGCGAGTTGCTCGTGCGCGGTTCAAATGTGATGCAGGGCTATTTCGGACGCCAGGAGGAAACGCGCGAAGCCATCGACGCGCAAGGTTGGCTCCATACCGGCGACATCGCCGAGATCGACAGCGAGGGCTTTATCCGCATAACCGATCGTAAGAAGGAGATCATCGTGCTCTCCGGCGGCAAGAACGTGTCGCCGGCCTACCTCGAGTCGAGGCTCATTCGCGACCCTTACGTGGCTCAGGCGTGCGTCGTCGGCGACCGCAGAAAACACGTCGCTGCGCTGCTGGTGCCCAACTTCGAAAATCTCGCTCCGGAGCTTTCGCGCCTGGGGCTTGGCGGGCGCGAAGCTGACTCGCTGGTGCACGAAGCCGCGCTTCGCTCCCTATTCCAGGTTCGCCTGAGAAACTTCAACCGCTCGCTTTCCGACGCAGAGGCGATCGTAGCCTTCACCCTGCTGGCAACTCCGTTCTCAACGGACAATGGCGAACTTACGCCCACCTTGAAAGTCCGGCGCAAGACGGTGCAGGAGCACTATCGCGAGCAGATCGAAGCGATGTATCGCGAGTGAAGAACGCGCGCGGAGCCGGTGTGATGTCCCGTTAATACCCTCAATAAAAAACCGCCTTACGCAGTGCGTCATCCTGAGCGCAGCGAGTCTGCGAGCGGAGTCGAAGCATCCCCGCGGCATTCCTTGGCCGCGCGATTTGGCTGGGTTTGCCGAAGAAAGTCCATCGCAGCCGCAAGGATGGCGGCTGCGGATTCTTCGCTGCGGAGGCCCCTCTCGCTTCGCTCAGGGCGCCGCAGCGG
>JAJYVB010000267.1 GCA_021792265.1 Deltaproteobacteria bacterium
AGCGGAGGTCGAGTTTCATTGCGGCGAATTGTTCTCCCGCGTGGGCTTCATCGTGACCAATCTTACCGCTTCAAGCCGGGCGGTGGTGCGGTTCTACAACAAGCGCGGCACGGCGGAACAGTGGTTCAAAGAAGGCAAGCAGGCGGCGGCGATGACCCGGCTTTCCTGCCACCGTTTCCGGGCCAACCAGGTGCGGCTGTGGCTCAGCGTGATCACGTATAACCTCGGCAACTTGTGGCGGCGGCTGGCGCTGCCCAAGGCGATCGGCAACTGGTCGCTGACGAGCTTGCAGCAGCGCCTGGTGAAGAGCGGCGGGCGGTTGGTCAGGCACGCGCGTTATTACTGGCTGCTGCTGGCGGAGAGCCACCTGACCCGGCGGCTGTTCGCCGGCATGCTGGAGAAAATCGCGGCGCTGCCGGTTGCGGCCGGATAGGCGCGAGCGGCGACGGTTCGTAAACTAAGCTGTGAGCAGGCGGGGAGACGGTGAAGTGCCCCTGAAAACCGGCGGGAACGCGGTCTCAGCGCCGCTGAGAAGCCGCAATTGGGAGTTCGCTTCGGCTCCTCTCCTGCCAAGCGCAACGAGCAACTGCCTGCCAGGCGCGCAGCGAGGCCCGAACCTTGCCCTACGGCGCGTAGGGTGGTACGCGGATACTTCGGCGGGGTTAATATCGGAAATTCCGGATCATGGTTGTTTTGGCAGATAGGAAGCGCGCCGTATCTCGGCGGCGGGTTTGGGCACTTCTATGCTTACGCCCCAGAGAAGATCGAATATGCAATCGACCGATTTGCCATGGAGGTGAAACGCCAACTCGACGTCCTCGACCGTCGCCTGGCTCAGAGTGAGTACATGGCGGGAAGCGCCTACACGATCGCCGATATGGCCATCTTCCCCTGGTATGGCGGGCTGGCGAAAGGCTGGCTCTATGGAGCCGCCGAGTTTTTGAGCGTACAGGATTATAAGAACGTCCAGCGGTGGGCTGACGGCCTCCTGGAGCGGCCAGCCGTAAAGCGAGGGCGCATGGTCAATCGCACCTACGGGGAGCCATCGAGCCAGTTGCTCGAGCGCCACGACGCTCGCGACTTCGACAACAAAACGCAGGATGTGCGATGAAACGGGCAGCGATCGAGGTCGACGAACTACTGGCCAGCTACCTGACCGCGGGTCGGCAAGCAGGCGCGATAGCGCGAGTTGTCGTCAAGGGCGCTTGAATCCAAGCAAGCAATGAAAAAGGAGAATCCCATGCAAACAGTTCACGATGACTATTTCACTGCCTACGAAACCTTAAAACTGACGCGAGGTGCGGAAGGGGTGCTGATCGTTGAATTCCACAGCAATGGCGGCCCATGCACCTTCTCGGCACTCCATCATACCGAGGTTGTTGATGCGTTTCACCGGATTGCTCAAGATCGAGCGAACAAGATTGTGATCCTCACTGGCGCAGGCGGGGACTTCATCATTGGGGTTGACTGGTCATCTTTCGGCGATGTCGCTGATCCAGGCGTTTGGAGCCAGATTCACGACGAAGGCACTCAGGTTTTGGAAAACATCGCCAACATTCGCGTGCCGGTCATCGCGGCGATCGAGGGACGCGCGCATATTCACTCAGACTATGCGCTGCTCGCCAATGTGATTGTGGCGGCCGAGGGGGCGACCTTCCAGGACGTGGGGCATTATGCCGCGGGCGTCGTGCCCGGTGACGGAATCTTTACCACCTGGAGCTATCGCGCTGGGGCGGGACGAGCGGAGGCGTTCCTGCTCAACCCTCAGCCGCTGTCGGCGCGGACGGCCCATGAATGGGGAGTGGTTGCGGAGGTCGTGCCGAATGGGAAAGCGCTGAGCCGCGCGCGGGAATTGGCCGACGTGTACCTGAAGGCTCCGGAAGTGACGCGCCGCGACACGCGCATTCATTTCATTCAGCCCTTGAAGGAGCGCATTGTGCGAGAAGTTGGCTACGGACTTTCGCTGGAAGGAGCATCGTCTGCCGCTCTCATGAAATCCATGCAAGCCAGGAGCGAATCTGTCGCTCGAGAAGCAAAATCCGCATGAATAGCACGAAGAACACTTCGTCCGCTCAGGTGCTTAAACAGACGCAGCAAGGAGGGCACCAATGAGTCAGAACAATCGAAAAATACGTTTTGGTCTTTGGTATGATTTCCGAAACCCATCGGAGTGGCGCCAGGCACCGGACCGGCTCTATGCCGAAACGCTCGATCAGATCGCGTGGAGCGATAGCCACGGATTCGACGACGTTTGGCTCTCGGAGCACCATTTCATCGACGACGGCTACTTACCCTCGATTCTCCCGGTAGCTGCTGCCGTCGCAGCCCGCACGAAACGGATCCGCATAGCATCCGGAGTGCTCCTGATGCCTTTTCACAATCCAGCACGCCTCGCCGAGGATATAGCAGTAGTCGATATCATTTCCGGCGGTCGCTTGGAGCTCGGCGTAGGAGTGGGCTTCAAGCACGAAGAGTTCGACAGTTTCGGCGTGCCTTTTAAGGAACGCGGTGCGCGAACAAATCAGTCGCTCGACATCATTCGCCGTCTTCTCAGTGGAGAGATTGTTACCTTCAAGAGCGAATTCTTCGACCTCAAAAATGTCAGGGTGACACCAGAACCTATCCAGAAACCTCATCCTCCAATCTGGTTGGGCGGCTTCACGCCGCCGGCCTTGCGGCGCGCCGCCCGCTATGGCGACGGTTTCACCGTGCCAGGCGCGACGCGGGAGCTGTACGACCAATACCTCGCCGAGCTGAAAAAGCAGAATCGTCCTATCGCAAACATTCGATTCGCAAGCGCCATGTGGTGTCTGATCGTATCCAACGATCCCGAGAAGACCTTCGCCGAAGCCGCCGATCACGTAATCTACCAGGCTAATAATTACTCGGCTTGGCTGTCTGCAGCCGGACTGAGTCCCCTTTCCGAGCATCTGGGTGACCACGAACAACTGCGGAAAAGTGGGCTTCTCCAGGTGGTTGACCCGGACACCGCGATAAAAATGATTCGGGACTTTGCCAACAACGTCCCAATCACTCACTTCTATTCGTGGACGCTGCCGCCCGGACTGCCGCCGCGATGGGCCCAGTCTCATCTTGAGCTGTTCGCATCCAAGGTGATTCCCGCATTTCGCTAAACCGCTCTAATAGCAGTTCGCCAAGGGCCGACGTGGTGAGCGGCTTTCGCCAAGACCAAGGGAAAAGCCCCGGCCGCTTGAGCCACGTGACCGAGCTGCATTTCTGCAGCGCCGTTTGGTACGTTGATGACCAACGTTGCGGGCAAGAAGCTTTTGCCGTGAATCCCTGCTCTTTGGTATTGGAGCAGGCGCGTAACCGCGGAGGCCATGACCATGGAATTTGGCGTAAGCTTTCCGACCTACGTGCGCGCATATGAAGACGTTCGCCGCGCGGAGGACCTCGGTTTCAGCCATGCGTGGTTCGACGACTCCCACATGTGCTACAGCGAGCTGTTCTCAACCATGGCGCTCGCAGCCCATCACTCAAGCCGTATCCGGCTTGGCACGTTCGTGCTGGTCCCGGGCAACCGGATCGCGCCTGTGGTGGCCAGCGCGATGGCTACGCTCAACGCCATCGCACCGGGGCGTCTGATCCTTGGAGTAGGCGCCGGATTCACCGGGCGCAATGTGATGGGATTCGGACCGGTTGCGCGCGAAACCATCCGTGAACACGTCGAAATCTGCCGTGCTCTGATGGCTGGCCGTGAAGCGCGTTACAGCGAAAATGGCGAAGAGCGTCTCATTCGGTTCCTCCATCCGGACCTGGGCTTCGTTAACGTGCGCGACGCAATTCCGATATACGTCGCAGCTAACGCTCCGAAGATGCAGGAGCTGGCGGGTCAGGCGGCCGACGGCTGGATCTATGCCGGATGCGATCCGGAGGGCGTGCGCCACGGGTTGGGCAATGTCATAAACAGCGCGCAGGTTGCGGGACGCTCCGGCGCCATCCGGGAAGTCGTCGCGTTGGCCTCTGCGTGCGTGTTACGGCCCGGCGACGCCGTAACCTCGAAACGTGTCATCAACCGCGTCGGACCGCATGCGATGGTGGGGCTACACACCTACTGGCGTCCCGGCGAAATTCCAGTCAGCATGTTCGGTCCGCCAGCACTGCGGACGCTCGCCGAGCGCTACCATCGTGACTACATCATGCGGATGCGTACGCCCTTGGAAAAGCGCTTTCAGGAGATTCACCTTGGCCATCTGATTTTTCTCAAGCCGGGCGAAGAAGCTTATGTCAATGAGGACTTGATTCGCCTGATGAGCGTGACCGGCACGCGTGACGAGGTACTTACACGTCTGAAGGAACTGGAAAATGCGGGCGTTAACCAATTCGTAGTCCGTATCGTCGGAACCGACGCCCGCGAAACACTTCAGGAGTTCAGCCGCGAGATCATCGGGCACTACTGTTAGCACTC
>JAJYVB010000268.1 GCA_021792265.1 Deltaproteobacteria bacterium
CGACGAGCAGATTCGCGTTCTCAATCGCAACTTTCGCCGAAAGGATCGCGCAACCGACGTGTTGTCGTTCCCGCAGCTCGATGCGGCGGCAGCGGCTCGTCTGCGGCGGCGGACGCCGCCGAAACCGCCTAGGACAGGTGCCCCGAAACGTCCCTTGGAACCCGCGCAAAAGCTGCTTGGCGACGTCGTCATATCCGTCGCTACAGCGCGGCGCCAGGCGCAGGCGGCAGATATCACTCCGGCGCAACGGATACGTACGCTGCTCGTCCACGGCTGCCTCCATCTGCTGGGATATGACCATGAACGTTGCGCCGCTCAGGCACGCGCGATGCGCGCCGAGGAACGCCGGCTCATAGCCGGCCTCGAAGCGGCGCGTCCGGGCCTCCGTAAGGCTCGCCGCCACGCGGTCCCCAGCGGCCTTGTAACCAACTCCGCTGCTGGCGCATTGGCCCTTACGACCTTATCGTGAACCGCACGCTGCCTGACCCTGGCTCGGCGCCGATCCTGACCCACTTCACGCGTGCCTCGGGCAGGGCTAGCGCTCTCGACAACCTGCTGGCGATTCTGGCGGCCGGCGTTATCCGCGCAGCGAGCCGGATGGTGAGCGGCCGGCGCGGCGTAGTATGCCTGTTCGACGCACCTCTGGCCGAACTGGGCGCGCTGCTTGCGCGGCGCAACCGCCGGCGCTACGAGCCTTTCGGCGTCGCGATCGACCGGCGCTACGCCTTTCAGGCGGGCGCCCGTCCCGTGATCTACCTGCCGCCCGGTGAGGCGCACGCGCTTCTTCCCGCGAGCGAGCTTTGGCGAACCGTCAGCTTTGATTTGCGGCGGACGCCGGCGGTCGACTGGACCTTTGAGCGCGAATGGAGGATGGCGGGCGACCTTGCGGTTCCGCCTGAGGCAGTCGCGATCGTAGAGAATTGGCACGACGTTGACGCGGTCTTCGACCGCTTCGACGGCCAGCCGCCGTGTGCAGGAGTTTTGCCGCTGCGTGGACTTTCACCGTCCCTCTGAGCCATGGCGGTCATGACGCGCGGCACAGCGTTACGCTTGCTGTTGAGTGCGACGAGCGGCGTTGCGCTCGCGCTTTCTTTCCCCAAGGCCGGCCTGAGTGCGTTCGCCTGGATCGCCCTGGTGCCTCTGCTTTACGCGGCCGAGGGCGAGCCGCTCAGTGCGGTTTTCGGATACGGCTGGTTTCAGGGTTTCGCCTGTTACCTGCTCTCGCTCTACTGGGTCGTGATCACGCTCCATCGATTTGCCGGTGTGCGGCCGTTGCTGGCGGTTGGGCCGCTGCTGGCGCTGGCGGGGGTGCTGGCCTTGTACCCGGGCCTGTCCATCTGGATCGCCGAATTCGTGACCCGGCGCCTGAGGATACCTATCGTCGTAACCTTCCCGGTCGCATGGACTGCGATGGAGTGGGTCAGGAGCTTCTTCCCAATCGGCTTCCCATGGGACCTGCTGGGATATTCCGCTTACCGCGACCTCAGTCTCATACAATTCGCCGAATTTACGGGAGTTTACGGGGTCTCGGCTCTGATTGCGCTTTTCAACAGCGTCATTTACGTGGTTGTGTTCGGCGGCCACGCCCGCCGCGTGCAGCGTCTCAGCCTGGCTGTGCTAACGGTCCTGATGGTGGCGGCGTCGGCCTTTGGCGTTGCGCGGATACGCCAGGTTGAGCGCGACCCTGCCGTAGGGCGGCTCAAAATCGCTATGGTTCAGGGAGATATACCGCAGACGATCAAGTGGAATCCGCTTTTTTTGCAGCGGAGCTTCACGGCTTATGTTCACGGAAGCGAAGCAGCGGGCAAGCGCGGCGCGGACCTGATCGTCTGGCCCGAGGCCGCCGCAACGTTTTACTTTCAGCCGACCGACCGGTATCCCGCAATGCTTTCGACCGACGAGCGTTACCGGGCGCGACTGCTCAAGCTCGCGCATGACGTCGGTGAACCTATTCTTTTCGGCGCACCGGCGCTGGGCGTCGAAGATGGGCGCCTGGGCTCTTACAACAGGGCTTACCTGGTTTCCGGCGCCGGCGCGGTCGTGGACTATTACGACAAGATCCAGCTCGTGCCCTTCGGCGAGTACGTCCCGCTGCGCAGCGTGCTTGGCTATTTCGTCAACCGAATCGTGGCCGGCTTCGGCGACATGTTCCCCGGCCGCCGCCAGACCATTTTCACCGTCAAAGGGGCGCGACTTGGCGTGCTCATCTGCTACGAAAGCATTTTCCCGGACCTAAGCCGCCTAGCCGTTAAGCGCGGAGCGGAAATACTGCTCAATATCACCAACGACGCGTGGTACGGACGCAGCTCGGCGCCGTACCAGCTCCTGGCGATGGCCGCGATGCGATCGGTCGAGACGAAAGTCCCGATGGTGCGCGTAGCCAACACCGGAGTCAGCGCCGTAATTCTGCCCACCGGCGAGATAACCGCCCGAACACCGCTTTTTGTGCGTACAACGCAGATCGAGACCGTCGGATGGCGCCCGGAGCGCACAGTTTACACGCAAGTAGGCGACCTGTTCTCGGAAGTCCTTGCCGCGCTCATGCTAGTTGCCCTCGGTCTGGCCGCGCTGCGTCCCGCGCGAGGCGCAGCCGTCGGCTGAGCTTCCCGGCAGCGAAAACGGACGGCGCCAACGCACTGACGCCGGGTCCAGCCGCGAGCATGGCAATTAATTCACTGGCCAGGAAATGGTAAAATTTGTTTGCGCGGCTGGCCCAACAACCAGCCGCGATGAAGGACTTAATCATGACGCTTAGCGAGATGCGCGAACAGCTTGCCGACCTCCAGAGCCGCAGCGACCAGCTCGGGAGGCGTCTTTGACGTTGCTCGCCTCGAAGCGCGTCATCGCGAACTCCTCGAACAATCTTCACGCCCCGATTTCTGGGGCAACCCCGAAGCGGCGCAGGCGGCGCTTAAGGAACAGGACCGCGTAAACGAGCAGCTCAACGGGGGCAAGCGGCTGCGCCACGCGCTCGACGAGGCAGAGCTTTTCCTGGCGATGGCTGCTGAGGATGGCGGCGACGATTCCGAAGCCGCCCGCGAGGCTCAACACTCGCTTGATGCCGCACGCGCCGAGGTCGAGCGCCAGGAACTGGGCCTGATGCTGGGCGGCGAGTACGACCGCCTAGGCGCTATCGTTTCGATTCATCCGGGCGCCGGCGGCATGGAAGCCCAGGACTGGGCCGAGATGCTGCTGAGGCTCTACCTCAGGTGGGCCGAGCGCCACAGTTACCGCGTCCAACTGGCCGATCTTCAACCCGGCGAAGGCGCTGGAATAAAGAACGCAACTTTCACGGTAGAGGGCGACTACGCTTACGGCTACCTGAAAGCCGAGGCGGGAATCCATCGCCTGGTCCGAATATCGCCCTTTGATGCGAACGCCCGCCGGCATACCTCGTTCGCCTCGGTCTTCGTTTTTCCGGCAATCGACGACAAGGTCGAGGTCGTGATCAACCCGGCTGACCTCAGGGTCGATACCTATCGTGCAAGCGGGGCGGGCGGCCAGCATGTCAACAAGACCGACTCGGCCGTGCGAATCACGCATCTGCCGACCGGGATCATCGTCACCTGCCAGAACGAGCGCTCGCAGCATAAGAACCGCGCGATGGCGATGAAGATTTTGCGGGCACGGCTGTTCGAGCTGGAGGAGCGGAAAAAACGCGAGCAACTTGAGCAATTCACCAAGGAAAAAAAGGAAATAACCTGGGGCAGTCAGATCCGTTCTTACGTTCTGCAGCCCTACCGGATGGTCAAGGACCATCGCACCGGCGTCGAGATCGGCAATACAGACGCCGTGCTCGACGGCGCGATCGACCCGTTTATCGAGGCCTATCTGCTGGGCGTGCGCAAAGCCGGTACCGAGGCCGCAACGGCCTAGCATGCGGTGAGGTTTCGGGCGCGGGACCTAAGCGCCGGCGCGTTCAGGCGCAGCGGAGACGGTAAAAGTGGCTGCTGTCAGCGCACGATGCGCGTCATGACCATAAAGGCGGAGGTGAAGCCATGAAAATCGTGCTGATCGACGCCACGGGCAACGTCGGTTCGAGGATCCTGAAGGAAGCGTTGAACCGCGGACATCAAGTCACCGCGGTCGTCAGGAATCCGGATAAGCTTCCGCAGCATCCCAATCTGGCTGCGAGAAAAGGCGATATATCGCGCGGCGCCGCGGAAGCCGCGCTTCTGGCCGGCCACGACGCGGTAATTAGTTCGGTCAGGTTCAAGGACTTGCGCGCCCGGCCGGTTATCGACGCGGTCAGGGCGGCAGGGGTCAAGCGGCTGCTGGTGGTCGGCGGTGCAGGCACCCTTGAAGTAGCCCCGGGTGTTCAGTTGCTGGATACTCCGCAGTTTCCGGCAGCTTACAAGCCCGAGGCGTCAGCCGGCCACGAGTTTCTCAATACGCTGCGAAGCGCACAGGATCTCGAATGGACGTA
>JAJYVB010000269.1 GCA_021792265.1 Deltaproteobacteria bacterium
ATTGCCTGCTAGGAATCTCCTTCCCAACCCCGCCACTCGACAACGTCCTGGCGAACCCGCCTCCGAACAACCCCAGGGGCGGTCGCGGCTGCTAGGCTCGTAGGGGCGCTGGCCTTAGCCCCTGGAAGTATCCCACCGATGAGTTAGTATCTGCCGGAAAGGAAGGCAGGCATGAAACGAGTGATCCGCGACAATCAGATCTGAAGACGCATTGACTCACGATTTTTGTTACCGGGTCGAGGTCGGTTGCCTCACGTAAACTGCTACCCGGCAGCGGAACGGCTGCGGGGTGGTGGAGGAGATGGCGAGGCAACTGAGCATGGCGACACGGCGAGAGCTTAAGGATGCGATCAGACAGCGATATCGGGGGAGCAGCGATCGTCGCGAGCGACGGCAGATCCTGGCCGAGTTCGTCCGGGTAACCGGATATCACCGCAAGCACGCGCTGCGGGTGTTGAATCTTCCGCCGACCTCACCAACCCTGCCCCAGCGGGAGCGGCTTTACGACGAGGCGGTGCATCAGGCGCTGACGGTGTTGTGGGAGGCGTCCGATCGCATCTGCGGCAAGCGGCTGCGAGTTCTCATCCCGGTTCTGATCGAGGCGATGGAACGCCACGGCCATCTCCAGCTCGACCCGGTGGTGAGAAGCCGGCTGCTCGACATCAGTGCCGCGACCATCGACCGTCTGCTGCCCCCGGAGCGGGAAGCGACCGGACGCATGCGCCGGCGGCGGTGGGGCGCGGGCTCGGCAGTCCGGCAGAGCGTGCCGGTAAGGACCTTTGCTGACTGGGGCGATCCGCCGCCCGGATATTTCGAATGCGATCTGGTCGAGCACTGCGGCGGAGTGAAGAACGGCGGCAACTACGTCCATACGCTCACCTTGACCGATATCCACAGCGGCTGGACCGAATGCGCGGCGCTCGTGGTGCGCGAACAGAGTCTGGTGGTGGAAGGAATCAGCGCCATCGCCATGTGCCTTCCCTTCACGCTGCGCGGGCTTGATACCGACAACGACAGCGCCTTCATGAATGAGACTTTGCAGGGCTATTGCAACCGACATCGGATCGAATGGACCCGCTCGCGCGCCTACCTCAAGAACGACCAGGCCTGGGTCGAGCAGAAGAACGGCGCGGTGGTGCGGCGTCTGGCCGGCTACGGGAGACTGAGCGGGCTCGCTGCGACCGCCGCGCTCCAGCGCCTATACGAGAGCGCCCGGCTCTACGTCAACTTCTTCCAGCCCTCGTTCAAGCTGGCCGGCAAGCAACGTGATGGCGCGCTGGTGCGCCGGCGTTATCATCCACCGCTCACTCCTTGTCAGCGCCTGCTCGCTTCGCCGCTGGTTGAGGAGAGCATAAAAACTCAACTGCGCCAGCAGTTTGCCGCACTTGACCCGGTTGCGCTGCTAACGACCATCCGCGCGGCGCAGCGAGAGTTGTCGTCTCTTTCCAATCGTGACCCGGGCGCCGCTGGTTCCCCGGACCAGCCGCAGTACCTGACTGCGTTCGCGACGGCATGGCATAGCGATTACCGCGCCCCCAAAGAGCGAAGAAAAAACACGACCAAGCACTGGTGGAGAAACCGCGCCGATCCGTTCGCCGACAGTTGGCCGCTGGTGGAAGGCTGGCTGACGGCGGAACCCAATCTCGCCGCCGGCGAACTGCTGATGCGATTGCGTCAGCGCTTGCCCGACGTCTACCCCACCGGCGCCCAGCTCCGGACCTTGCATCGGCGGGTTAAAGCCTGGCGTGCGGAGCGGGCCCGCCAGCTGGTGTTCGCTGCGATCTCCACCACCGAAGCGGCGGGGACCGTGACTATTGGTTCATCAAGATGAAATTAAATCTTCTAACTCCGGAAAATCAGAAAAGGGGAACTGAACTGATAACCGCGATCGACAGCCCAACGGAGGTGAATGGATCTGCCCTCTCAATAGCGGTGGCTTTTCGCACGCAGCGGCGAGAAGGGGAAGCCCCTCCTCGCACTCCACCCCAGGTGCAAGCGCGACTATTATCGAGGGGTAACATTCTTGGTTGAGGCAACGCGCAAACAGAAATGATTCACGGGGCGCACCTCGCCGATCGCGCGACTCACGCGCTGGCTCCTGAAGGCACGTGGGATCGGATCGTTTCTGACTTCGCGGCAACCATGAAGAGCGGCGGGCTCACCGACGAGCTATTACCGAAAGTTGTGGATCGTGACGGGATGAAAAAGGCGGCGTACCCTTCCGCGTAGCCAACGCAAACCCCGGTGGGAGCCGGGTTGGAAGGAGGACGCCACCGATGCTGAAGGTAGTCGAGAAGCGGGATGAGAGGGAAGCGGGCGAGGAAGTTTTGCTGCTGGATGAGATCGCGCGCGAGGAAGCGCGGCGGATGCTGATGGCGGCGCTGAAGGCGGAGGCCGACGCTTACGTCGAGCGCCATCGCAGCGAGCGCGACGAGCAGGGCCACGCGCTGGTGGTGCGCAACGGCCAGGCCAAGCCGCGCAAGCTCACGCTCGGCGCGGGGACCGTGGAGTTGCAAGCGCCACGAGTCGATGACCGCCGCCACGATGAGGACGGCGAGCGCCGACGCTTCACCAGCCAAATCCTGCCGCCTTACATGCGCCGCTCGCCCAAGGTCGCCGAGGTGCTGCCGATTCTCTACCTGCGCGGGCTGGCCACCGGCGATTTCCGTCCCGCGCTTGAGGCGCTCCTGGGTGAAGACGCGTGCGGTTTGTCGGCGACCAACATCGCGCGGCTGACCACCTGCTGGGAGAAAGAATACGCCGACTTTCGCCGGCGCGATCTCAGCGGGCGCGAGTACGTCTACGTGTGGGTCGATGGGGTTCACTTCAAAATTGATCAGTTTTCTAGCGCGATCTCCATCCGCTCGCCCGCGGCGGTCATCCGCTCGCCGAGCGAGCGCGCGCCCTGCGTCAGCCGGTTGATCGACTCGGCGACCCTGTGCACCGGCCCGGTCGCGCGGTCAATCGCGCTGATAATGACCGCGAGGTCGAGCGACGGCATCAGCGTTGCCTCCGGGACATGCGCGCAATAGGCTCAGCCGTGGGAGGGCCTACGATGCTGTCCTGGATCCTGGTACCGCTCGGAATCGGATGCGCGATCGCGGTCGCGCTCGCCCTGGTCGCGCTCGCGCTGGCACTCGCATACGGCGCGGTGATGCTGCTGGTGGTCGCGCCGGCCAAGGCGCTACGGGCGCATCGGATGTGCCGGACGCCGGAAGGACGCGCCGAATGGCTCGCGCAAGAGAAACAGAATCCGCGGGCGGCCGCGATGCTCGACTGGATCGCGGCGAAGCGCGCCGGCGACAAGGCCGCGCAGTCGGCCGCGCGCGAGCGCATACGCTCCCTATCTCCCTATGACCGGCGGCGTTCCGCGTCGCGTATCGCGCGCCGGCGCTCGTCCTCGAGCGCCGCGCTTTCGTTGAGCCACATCGCGATCTCATCGGACGGCATCTCCATCGGTTCCGCGTACCGGAACCCTCGCTCGAGGAGGAAGAGCAACTCGCGGCGTCCAAAAAAAATTTGTCGTCGGCGACGCGCTGCGCGCGAATCGTGTCGCGCCCCTTGGGCGCGCGAACCGTCGCCACGCGTCCGGAGGGCAGTGTAATCGGGTTGCCCCGCGCACGCGGGGATAGACCCCTCGTGTGCGCCGCGTCAATCATTTCTGTTTGCGTGTTGCCTCAGCCAGGAATGTTACTCCCGATAATTTGTCGTTGATCACACGGGCCTCGCTTCAAGGTTTGGAAGGAGTGCGCCCGCCGACTAAATTGCAGGATGCTGGCCGGGCAAAATCGTTTTGACAAGGGAGCGTCGGCGAAGCAGATAAACCCACCGTCCCTCTGGGGACGGTCCTGGACATTTGGGGGATACCGCGTTGTACCGCCGGGCGGAAAAATCTCCTGATTTCGTACCTTTTTGTACCGCGCATTACTCAAGAGGGGTTTTCAAATCCCCCCCTCTCCGCCAACGATCTGCTGGAATTACCCGACGAGCGGGGCCTCGGCCTGCGCAATGGAAGCGCGAGTCGTCAACGGGGCGCGCTGGTTTTCGCGAGATCGCTATAGCTGAACGCCGTTTGGATCTCATCCGCCGAAAGCGGCTCACCGTCGGCCTCCGCGTACGGGTAGATGAAGTAGTTGAGCGGCGGCCCGTGCTGGCGCGGGACCAGTTCCAGATCGCGGCCCATCGTGAAGGCGATTCGGTCGGGGTCGAGATGACCGAAATAGTAATCGTGCCGCGACGGTATCTGCCACGCCTTCGAAGCGTCGACCGGCACCCAGGCGCCACCCGCGTAAAACTCGAGCCAGCAATGGTAGCCGGCAATATCGCCCGAGGCGCTTGTGCCCAGCGGAAAGCCGATGATGAAGCGGGCCGGGATGCCGCGCGCGCGGGCAAGCGCGATGAACAG
>JAJYVB010000021.1 GCA_021792265.1 Deltaproteobacteria bacterium
AGCCCGCGGCACGGTCGAGCGGGACGCCCTGCCCTTACCGAAGTGGAGCCGCTGCGCCACCTTGGCCACGTCACGCTGGTAGCGGCCTACCCGCACAGTGGCAGCCGGCACCAGATCCGCCTTCACCTGGCAAATGCCGGTTTTCCGATAGTCGGCGATCGGCTTTACGGCGGACCGGCCTGCCCCGCGCTGGTTGAAGGGCGGTTCTGGCTCCATCTGGAGCAAATCGCGTTCTCTTCTCCTGCCTCAGGGGAAGTGGCGGCAACGGCTCAACTGCCCGCCGACCTCGTCGAAGCTCTCAACCTGGCGCAGCGCTGAGAAAGCACTACGCAGACGCTAGCTCACTGACAAGCACAGGTTGAGCAGAGCTGAAGCGTAATTGAGCGCGGCGAGTTAAGCAGCGCAAAACCCGAGAGCCCTGGCGCTTGGAGAGCGGGCAGGCCGGGCTCTGCCTCGGAGGCGGCCAGCGGCGGCGACGGCGTGGGGAAAAAGTTGAACCTGGCCGGTGGAATGAAAGCAGTGCCGGGACGGCGGTTGAAATTGAAAGCCAGGCACTGGTTGACGGCGGTCTGACGCGCCTGAAAATAGCCTGAAGCCTGAACCTGGCCCATCCAGCGCGGAGACGACGCGGGGCCGAAGCAACTGCAATAGAACGAGCGTGGCGCAGGCGTCGGAGTTGCGGCGGGACTCAGCATGGGGGCGGGCGCAAGCGCAGGCAGCGCTCCTATCGGGCCGGGAAGAGCGCCCGGCTGAACCGGGGCCCCTGGAGGAACCGGCGGCGGCGGAAGCACGGGTGCTGCCGGCTGACCCACCTGTTGGCCCCACACGATGGCGGGCGGCCGAAAAATCGCGAGCATCAACAAGATGATCGGCACTGCGAGCAGCGCGGCGATCCGCATCGCACGCGTCATTTTTTGGCGCTGTGCATAGCGTTCACTGCCACCACCCCGAACTTGCGACAGCATCGACATTGTTGGTTATAATCCGAAACCAATAAGCGCGTTGCAAGCGCCCGAAAGCCGCGTGCCCTGCCGGGCGGGTGGCCAGTTTCGGTACCGCCGATTCTTTAGCTTAAGAGGGATGCGTCGCATGGTCACAAAAAAAGCGTCCTTGGCAATCGAGCTAGCATTTAGCGCCGTCCTGCTGGCGGCTTTCGTCACCCACGCTCAAACGGCACCGCCGGCACCGTCATCTTCTCCGGCTGCAGCCACCGGATCCGCTGCTCCGGCAAGTCCCACTGCGGCGCCGCTCACCGCCCAGACGCCGCCGCAGATGACCGTCCCGCCATCCAGCGCCAACCGTTTCGAGTATGGCGAATCCGTGGCTTCGCTGCCCTTGGTTGTAAAGCGGCAGTGGTCGCCGGCGGTCCTGGTAGCGCCGGAAAGCGTCATCAGCCCGCAATATATTCGCAGCATCGACCGTACCTCGCGCCGCCTGACGCTCAAGCAGGTGATCTACGAGGCGCTGCGCAACAATCCCAACGTGAAGGTCGCGGAGCTAAGCCCGGTGGCGGCAACGGAGGGCGTACGAATTCAAAACGGCGTCTTCGATCCGGATCTTACTGCGACGCTGGACGAGATAAAAAACGTCGCCCCGATTACCACGCCCATCGAAACCGTCAACGCGTCGTCCGGGTTGGCAAGCAAAAATTACGACTGGAATTTCCAGATAAACAAGGTCCTCGCCACTACCAACGGCACGCTGAGCGCAACCTTCAACAACGATCGCATGATCACGAACAACCTCACCGAGAGCATCAACCCGTCCTACACGCCGACGCTCGCGGTTTCTCTGTCGCAGCCGCTGCTGCGCAACTTCGGATGGAAATTCGCGACCATCAACCTTGACCTGGCCGAATCCACCCAAAAGCAGGCGCAGTGGAACTACGAGCAGAGCCTGACGGACTTCGTCCAGCGAGTGGCCAACGATTACTGGGCAACCGTGCTCGGCGCGGAAAACCTGGCCGTGGCGCAGGAAGCACTGCGTTTCAACCGCGACCTCGTGCGCCAGAACACCATCGCGCTGCGCGTGGGCACCCTGGCGCCGCTCGATCTGCAGGAAGCTCAGTCCGCCGCCGCAACCGCCGAAGCAAACGTTTATACGGCACAGGCGGCGCTGGAAAGCGCCCGGGCGGTTTTGCGCGAGGACGCGATGCTGAATCCCTCTCACACTTTCGTTCCGCAGGCAATCGAGCCTGCCGACCGCCCCAACGCCGCCGAGCACGTCGAACTCGACGAACCCCACGCCCTGGAGCTCGCCGTCGAGTACCGGCCCTCGCTTGGTGCGATGCGTGAGGCGATCCGGTCAGCGCTGTTGCAGGTTCGCTTTCAGGATAACCAGCTCCTGCCGCAAGTTAACGTGCTGGCCCAGTTTGCCACCGACACGACCGCCGGCAACACCCTGTGCGGTCCCACATTCAATGCTCCCGGTGTCGTTCCCAACTGCGCTATCCCGCCAGCGACCACCCTTAATGGTTTCCAGATGCCCTTTAGCGGAACCTACGGCACGGCGCTCAACAATCTGTTCAATTTTGGCTTCTATAACTATGCGATCGTTCTGACCTATGAGCGGCCACTGAGCAACGTCGCCGCCCGCGCCGCACTAGCCCAGGCACGCATCGGCTTTGAGCAGCTTCGCATGCAATATCGAGCGGCCCTCGCCCAAGCCGTAGCCGAGGTGCAAAGCGCTCTGGCCAACGTACGTGCCGACGTTGCGCGCGTGCGCGCGACGTCCTCGGCGACGAACTACGCCCGCCAGGCGCTTCACGACGAGCAGGTGCGATTCCGAGTTGGTATGGCAACGACGCATGACTTGCTCCAGTTCCAGTCCGAGTACGTGACGGCCGAGGGCAACCAGGTGCAAACCGAAGTGGATTTGGAAAACGCCAAGCTCGCCCTGCACCATGCCAAGGGAACCTTGCTGCGCGCCTTCCAAATCGACTTCCAGCTCAAGAACCCGGAAGAGAGGCCGTGGTATGCTAAGTTCTAAGGGAACTAGCAGCGGCCCGTGGCGTGCGCGTGCCGGCCGCTCGCGGGCGTCTGACACATTGCGGCGAGTTGCCGTAGCACTCGCGACGCTCACGGCACTGGCGCTTGCGCCGGGCGGTCTCGCAGCGGCGGCTTCTTCGGCGCCATCGAACCCGCCGAGCGGCGGCGTTGCCGCGGCCCCCTCTCCCGGACCTGCAAAGGCGGCGTCGTTCGCGGCCCCCTGGATGGGATCGCAGCTCTCGCCGCCGGACATGAGCGTCGGGGTGGAAGGCGTTGCTCCCTACCAGCGCGGCGAGACGGTTAAGGCAATCCCGGCGATCATTGCTCGCCAGCTTTTGCCCATGCACCGCATCCCCCGGGAATCTATAATCAGCGAGGCGTACCTACGCACCGTCGATAGCGCCCAAGCGGAGCTTAGTCTGAAAGAAGCGCTGTACCTCGCCTTGCGCAGCAACCCTAACGTGCTGGCCGCTCGTCTTGATCCGCTCGCGTCGATGGCCGGGGTTAAGATGGCAAACGGCAGCCTGGATCCCGATTTGTTGGCCACGGTCGACACCACCAAAAACGTTACGCCCGCCACCAGCCCGATCCTCGTAACGCACGGTTTCGCGCTCACCGACAAGGACTACGACTGGAACTTCAGCCTTAACAAGGTGCTTTCCGCAAGCAACGGGCGCATCAGCCTGATCTTCGACAACAATCACCTGGTCACTAATAACAATTTCATCCGAGTAACCCCGTCCTACACTCCAACTTTGTCCATAAGCCTGGCTCAGCCGATTCTGCGCAATTTCGGCTGGCAATACGCAGTCATCCAGGTACGTTTGGCAGAATCCGCCCAACGACGTTCGCAATGGAATTACGGCCAGCAGCTATTTGACCTCGTGCGCCAGGTAGCGAACGACTACTGGAACGCCGTGCTTGCCCGCGACCAGCTTCGCGTCGCCCGCGAGGCGCTGCGATTCAACCAGGACCTCGTTCGCGTCAATACAATCGCATTGCGAGTTGGTACGCTCGCTCCAATCGATCTGCAAGAGGCTCAGGCGGCCGAAGCTACCGCTGAGGCGAATGTCTTTTCGGCTCAGGCAACCCTTAGCGACACCCTGGCTGTCTTGCGTGAAGCCGTGATGTTCAATCCGCAGAACCGCTTTCTACCCCGCAATGTCAATCCTACCGACCAGCCGAACCCCGCCGAGAAGATCGCTCTCGAAGAGGAGCGTGCCTTCGAATCGGCGGTGGCGCTGAGTCCGTCGCTGGCGGCGCTGCGCGAGGCCATTCGCTCCGCGGCCATCGAAGTCCGTTACATGCAGAACCAGCTGCTGCCAAGCGTCACGTTGGGAGCGCAGTTTGGAGTGACTTCGCTGGCCGGAAACGCTCTCTGTGCACCGCCCTTTGGGGGTAGCGCAGCGGTCCTGCCGAACTGCATAATTCCCCCGAGCACAAAGCCCAACGGATTCCGGCTTCCGTTCGGCGGCAGTTACGCAACCGCCCTTAACCACATGTTCGGTTTCGCCTATTACAATTACTCTTTCCTGATTTCGTTCGAGATGCCGCTTGATAACGCCCCGATGAAGGCGCAGCTTGCTCAGGCGCGCGTTGGCTACGAACAGCTCCGGATGCAGTACCGCGCTGCGTTGGCCACTGCCGTAAGTTCAGTTCAGATAGCGCTTGCCAATGTGACCGCAGGGCGCGAGCAGGTTCGAGCGGCACGCGAAGCTACGCTTTACGCTCGCCAGGCCCTTCATGACGAGCAGGTGCGCTTCCGGGTTGGAATGGCGACCACCCATGACCTGCTGCAGTTCGAGAACGAGGAGGTCTCCGCTGAGGGCGCCCAGGTGCAGGCCCAGGTCGCCCTGGAGCAGGACAAGCTGGCGCTCGCCTATGCTGACGGCACGCTGCTGCGCCGCTTCCACGTCCGATTCGCCGTGAGCCCGCCCCCGGCGCGGCCCTGGTACGCTCTGTTCTGAGCGGCTCGCGCGTCTTCGGGCCTGCACTGAGCGTTCACTGCGGTCCGTTCATGCCACAGCTTCGCGCCCAGCTATGAGTGCGCGTCGAGGAACACACGCCTTTGCTCGAAGCGCCAGACGCCGTCCAGCCCGCTCAATTTATCAACATAGTGTCCGAGCGCTCCGATCGTCGCACTTCCCTGACGCGAGTAGAAATAAGCGAAGTAGCAGGTGCCGCTGCCGCTGTCACCATCCAGCACAAAGCTCAAGTTGCTATTGAAATGAAGCACGCGGGCGCCGCCGAGTGCAGTTTGATAGAGATCGATGAAGCGGCGCAGACCTTCGCGTCCTTCATGGCGGCCAAAGCGCGGGCTCTCCAGCACCCCGCTCGCGGTGAAACAGTCGAGCCAGCTGGTGAAGTCTCCGCTGTCCAAGGTCAAGCTATAGCGAGCATAAAGCTCGCGCACCGCCTCCCGGTCTTGCCAGCTTCCCCCAAGCGTAGCCATCGGCCAGTCCCTTTCCGCAGGTTTGCGCGCCTGCGCCTCACGCTAAATGACTTTAGCGGCGCGCAATCCAGCCACTTCGTCCCAACTATATTCCAAAAGCTCAGTCAAAATCGCCTCGGTATGCTCGCCGAATTCCGGAGCGTGGCCGCGCGGGTTTCCAGGCGTCCTGCTGAATTTCACCGGCAGTCCGACAAGCTTGGTCGGTCCCAGCACAGGATGGTCGTAATCGACGATATACTCATTCGCCACCACCTGGGGATCATCGGGCAAATCCGAGATCGAGTTAACGAACGAGAAGATAAAGTCGCCGCCCCGCCTCAACGCCTCCATCCATTCTTCGAGCGTGCGCCCCGCAAAAATACGGTCAAAAATAGCGATAAGCTCCCGGCAATTCTTGCCACGACTGCTCATATCGCCAAAGCGCGGGTCCCCGGCAAGCTCCGGCGCCCCCAGAGCCGCGCATAGCGGCTTCCAGTAGCGGTCCGGCTGAAGCATGCCGAGGCAAATCCACTTGCCGCCAGCACACTGGTAATGATTCCACAGCGGGTTGTACGCTTCCTCGCGTGCGCGCCGCATCATCTCCCGCCCGCTGATCGTTCGCGATGAGACGTTGAGTCCCTCGAGCGCGATCATCGAGCCCAGATGCGACACGTCGATTTCCTGGCCCATGCCGTAGCGTTCGCGCGCCAGCAGTGCCGTCATCACGCCGTAAGCGAGCACAATCGCGCCCATCTGGTCGGCTATTCCTCCGAAGACGTACATCGGCGGACTTTCCGGCCCGCCGATGATTCGCATCAGGCCCGAACGTGCCTGGCCCATATAGTCGAAGGCTGGCGTAGCGCTGTCGGGACCCTTTGGACCATAACCTGAGGCGTTGGCGTAAATGATCTTGGGATTCACCTTGGAAAGCGCGGCGTAGTCGATACCCAGGCGCGCCGCAACGCCTTGGCGAAAATTCTGTACGAAAACGTCGCTGATAGCCGCCAGGCGATGGACGATCCTCTGCCCCTCTGCAGTTTTGAGGTTCAGGGCAATGCTCTTCTTATGACGGTTGTTTGCCTCGAAGTAATAGTTGCGGCCGCGCGACACAGTGGAGCCGCCGCCCGTCGATGCGATCCATCGGCCCGGATCTCCCTGCTCACGCTCCTCGATCTTGATGACCTCGGCGCCGAGATCTCCCAGCATCGTGGTGGCGACGGGCCCCTGCTGCCAGATGGTCCAATCGAGCACTCGAATTCCCGCTAGCGGTGCTTCCATAGGGCCCAACTATACCATCAGAGCCAGCGTCCGATGACACGGCCAGCGCCCGAAAAACCACCGACGCATCGGGCGCTTGGCTAAACCACGTCCCGTAGCTTCAAAACCAAGGCGGTTCCACTGCGTTGCGGCCGTCCTGTGCTATCCTTGGCGAGCGAAACGCATCGGCCATGGGCACCTTCCTGACCCTCCTGGTCAACTTCCTATACCCGCCACGATGCGCCGCCTGTGCCGTCCGCCTGACGGCTGCCACGCCCGCACGCCTGTGCGCGTACTGCCAAGAGCATATCGAACGAGCGGCCGGCGCCCAATGTTCGCGATGCGGTGATGTGTTGCGCAGTGCGACCCTAGCGGGCGGTGCCACGCTATGTCCGCGATGCGTCAATAATCCGCCAAGCTTTCGCGCAGTTTACGCTGCGACGATTTACCATAGCCTCGATGCCGGCTCCGACAACCCGGTAGCGTCGCTCATCCGCCGGCACAAGTATGGTCTGGACCAGTCTCTCAGCCGGGCCCTTGCCGAGTGTCTGCCGGACCCCCTTCCCTTGCGACGCGAAGCTTACGATTTGATCGTTCCGGTACCGCTTCATCGCAAGCGCTTACGCTGGCGCGGTTTTAACCAGTCCGCCCTGCTGGGAACGGAACTGGCGCGGCGTCTCCGCCTCCCCCTGGCCGTCGGATGTCTGCGGCGGGTGCGCGCCACGCCTCCCCAAACCGCCCAGACTCACGCGGCGCGACTCAAAAACGTCGCTGGCGCATTCGCGCTAAGAAACCCGCAACGCATCAGCGGGCAGCGGGTCCTGCTGGTTGATGACGTGGTGACGACCGGTGCGACGGTAGACGAATGCGCGCGCGTACTGCTTGCTGCGGGCGCGGCGGTCGTCGATGTCTTTGCACTGGCGCGCGTCCTTTAAGCGCAAATCCCGGCGATAGCACCCGAGCCCGCCCTACCCGCAGCGCTACCGCTTCGTCCGCGCCTCTGGCACGATACGGGCCGGACGGAGGCCCTGGCGATGGCGCGGCGATTAACCTATAGAGCGGCAGGTGTGGACGTAGGCTTGAAGGAACGCCTGGTGCCGCGCTTCCGGCAAATCGCACGCGCGACGCTTCGAGCGCGTTCACCAGCGACCGCCGGTCAAGTCAAGGTGGGCGTTCTGGGCGGAATCGGCGGCTTCGGTGCGCTGATGATGTTGGATGGAATTCGGCGGATGCGCTCGCCGGTCGTGGTGGCAGGGACCGACGGTGTCGGCACGAAGCTCAAGATCGCTTTCGCGACCGGACGCCACAACACGGTCGGCATCGACTGCGTAGCGATGTGCGTCAATGACATTGCATGCTACGGGGCGCAGCCGCTCTTCTTCCTCGATTACATCGCAACCGGCCAGCTTGACCCCAAGATCGCTTTGCAAATCGTACAAGGACTGGCACGCGGGTGCCGGCAGGCGGGGATGGCGCTGGTCGGCGGAGAAACCGCTCAAATGCCAGGCTTTTACAAAAAGGGCGAATACGACCTGGCGGGGTTCGCTGTCGGCGTGGCTGAGCGCAAGCTCATTCCCTCACTGCGCGCGATGAAAGCGGGAGACATCCTTGTAGGTCTCGCTTCCGACGGGCTCCATTCGAACGGCTACTCGCTCGCCCGCAAGGTTCTCCTGCAACGCGCCCGGCTGCGGCTCGACCAGACCGTTGACGACCTTGGCTGCCCGCTGGCGGACGAGCTGCTCCGGCCCACGCGCATCTATGCGCCGTTAGCCTGCGAACTGTTCCATCGCTTCGCAATCAAAGGACTCGCTCACATCACAGGCGGCGGCATCGTCGAGAACCTGCCGCGCGTGATGCCCGACGGCCTGTGCGCCCAAATCGAACGCGCAAGCTGGAGCGTCCCTCCGATCTTTTCGCTCATCGAGCGGCTCGGCAACATCGCCCGCGGCGAGATGGACCGCACCTTCAACAATGGCCTGGGCATGATCGCGATAGTCGGCAAAACGCAGGCTGACGCGGTCCTGAACTATCTCAGGTCAAAGCGCCAGCGTGCCTGGACAATCGGCCAACTGGTAAGCGGCAGGCGGGGCGTACGTTTTGTATGATGCAAGTGCGGCGCGACGGACTCACGGCAGCGTATGGCTGTCCGGGATGGCGCTTTGACTAGCGTATCGGGAGGACACTCACATGGCGGATCGTCCGCCGCTTCGGCTTGGCGTGCTCATCTCGGGAACCGGAACAAACCTGCAGGCAATAATCGACGCGATCGAGAGCGGCTACCTTGCAGCCGAGATTCGCATCGTTATTTCCAATCGGCCCGACGCCTACGGCCTGGAGCGCGCCAAACGTCATCGAATCCCGTCCTTGGTTATCCGCAACCGTGACTTTTCCACACGCGAGGCGTTCGATACGAGCCTGGTCGCGGCGCTGCGCGGCCAGGGTGTCGAGTTGGTCGCCTGCGCTGGCTTCGACCGCTTGCTGTCGAACGTCATGCTCGACGCCTTTGCCCAGCGCGTGATGAACATTCACCCGGCGCTGCTGCCGTCATTTCCGGGACTGCACGCGCAAAAAGCCGCCTTCGATCATGGGGTGCGCTTTGCCGGTTGCACAGTGTTTCTCGTCGCACCGGGCGTGGACGACGGCCCGATCGTCGTTCAGGCAGTCGTGCCGGTCCTGCCCGATGACGACGAAGAGCGTCTTACGCAGCGCATTCTCGCCCAGGAGCATCGCATCTATCCTTACGCGCTGCGCCTCTACCAGGAGGGACGCCTGGAAGTTCAGGGGCGCAAGGTCCGCGTGCACGGCGCGAGCGAAATTGACACAGCGCTGGCCCTGGTCAATCCTCCGCTGCCATAGGTGCCATTCGCCCACGGAGACGGTCGCCCTCGACGATGCCTCGCAAATAGCTCGCCGATATGAAGCTCTCCGTAATCGTTCCGATGTTGAACGAAGAGCAGGCCATCGTGCCCTGCCTGGACGCTGTCCGTGGAGCAGCGCCGCAGGCCGAGATCGTAGCCGTTGACGGCGGCAGCGAAGACCGCAGCACCGAGCTGGCGCGGCCGCGGTGCGACCGTCTAATAGCCGCCCCGCGCGGCCGGGCTGCCCAGATGAACGCCGGCGCAAAGTGTGCGGCAGGCGAATGCCTCGTCTTTTTGCACGCCGACACCATCGTGCCGCCGACATTCGCGTCGGATATCACGAGCGCGCTCGCCGATCCCGCAATTGTCGGCGGGCGTTTCGACGTCGAACTCGACGACAATCGTCCGCTTTTTCGGCTGATAGGTTTCATGATTAGCGCCCGGTCGCGTCTGTCACGAACCGCGACGGGCGACCAGGCGATTTTCGTCCGGCGCGCGGTTTTCGAGCGCCTGGGAGGCTTTGCGCAGATCCCGATTTGCGAAGATCTCGAATTCGCGCGCCGTCTCAAGCGCGCCGGTGCCGTCGCCTCCCTGCGTTCGCGGGTACGAACCTCAGCGCGCCGATGGCAGACCGAGGGAGTCCTTGCGACGATCCTTCGCATGTGGGCGATACGGCTGCTTTATCTGGCGGGGGTGCCGCCCGAACTGCTCAAGCGCCATTACAGCGATCGGCGCGGCGGGCAGGCTGGACTTGGCTCACCGGCACGGGCAAAAATAATCTCACAACGAGGAGATTCCAGTGAGCCGGGTTCAGGTTTATACAACGACTAATTGCCCCTTCTGCGTGCGCGCCAAGGCGTTGCTGCGCGACAAGGGTGTGCCCTTCGAGGAAATCGACGTAACTTACGATTCTGCTCTGCGCGAAAAGATGGTCCTGCTGGCGGGAGGCCGGCGCACGGTTCCCGAAATTTTCATTGACGGCCAGCTTGTGGGCGGCTACGACGAGCTTCGAGCGCTCGACCATAGCGGCCAGCTACAGGCCCTGCTCGACGGCGTGGCCGACGGCGGATGACGGCAGTCGTGTCCCTGGTCGAAGCCTACGACGAGGATAACTTTCCCGAAAACTTCTACCGCGGTGTGATCGTGCGCCTTGAACGAGGGCGTGGCCGCGGACTCATTCGTTCGCGCCGCGGGCGCGAGGTTTTTTTCCAATTTCCGTTCGTATCGGTCGTTGGCGCTCCCCGTCGCGGCCCCATGCCGGGCATCGAACTGCTTCACGTCGGAGACGAAGTCGGCTTCGACGTCGGATGGACCTCCAGGGGGCTCAGGGCAACCAGGATTAAGCCCGCGAAGCTGACGCCCGAGGAGGCTGAAGCGGCTCAGGCCGGCGCTGCGACGACCACACCGGGCACCACAGAGCGGGAGCCCACCTCCGGTAGCTGACGCTCACGCCGTATCACTACCCGCACCGCTGCGGCCATCGGATAGTCGGCGACGAGCGCGTTGCTGAAACCCAGGCGGAACGCGGTTTACGGTACGACAAACCACAACCGACGGTTGCTGAGCATGGCGTTGATGAGGCAGCTTACGGCCGCTGATCGATTCCGGGTGAGTCCCGCCGTGAGGGGAGGGATGCTCGCGCTTGGCGCCGCCGTGCTGTTCGGCGCGAGCGCTCCGGCCGCGAAGCTGCTTCTTATGGAAACGCCGGCACCGCTGATCCTGAGCGGGCTTCTGTATCTTGGAGCCGGATTGTTCGCCGCCGTCGCCATGGCCTTGCGCAGAGCGGTGGAGTCTGCTCAGTCGGAAGCACCGCTGAACCTTCGCGACCTGCCAAACCTCGGCGCCATAGTGGTGCTGGGTGGCGTCGTGGGGCCGGTCCTGATGCTCCTTGGCCTGGAGCGCCTCTCGGGGATCGCCGGTGCGCTTCTGCTCAACCTGGAAATGCCGTTGACGATGGCGCTGGCGGCTGTGATTTTCGGCGAACATCTGGGACGGCGCGTGACGTTGGCCGGATTAAGCGTCTTCGCCGGCGCGTGCCTCCTGGTGCTCTCCGGCGGTCCATGGCGTGCGACGGCGGCTGGCACCGCCGCGTTGACAGCGGCCTGCCTCGCGTGGGCGCTCGACAACAACCTTAGCCAACGACTTTCCTCAAGGGATCCTCTCGCGGTGGTCCGTCTTAAGGGACTGTGCGCCGGTGCCTGCACGCTCGCCATCGGACTCGCCTGGCATGGCACCATACCCTCCTGGGTTTACTCGGGCGAGGCTCTAGTCGTGGGGAGCTTGAGCTACGGACTATCGCTGGTGCTCGTAATGCTGGCGCTGCGCGAGATTGGCGCAGCCCGGCAGGCCGCCTACTTCGCCGCCGCACCGTTCATTGGAGCAGCGATCTCGGCTCCGCTTCTGGCCGAGCGGCTTACCTCCCGCGAAGCCCTGGCGGCGGGGCTGATGGCGCTGGGTGTCGCCTTGCTGCTGCGGGAGCATCACTGCCACGAGCACACCCATGAGGAGCTCGAACACGAGCATCTGCACGTTCACGACGAACATCACCGCCACGAGCATCCCGGGGATGCTGCCGAGCCGCATTCACATCTTCACCGCCACCCTAGCCTCACCCACGACCATCAGCACTTTCCCGACGCTCACCATCGCCATGAGCACGGTTGACCCCAAGGCAGCTTATCGGCGGCCGAGCTCGCGGCCGCCATTTGCTTCACGGAATGCCGCGACCGGCGAGCGTCCCGATACGCGGCATCGCGTACTTCGCAAATCGTTCAAGCGAGCGCATGATCTGCCCGTGTGGCATACCGCCGAAGTTCGTCAGCAGCGCGACGTGCCTTGCCCCGAGGTCTGCGGCAGCTTTGATACGTTCGACGCATTCTTCGGGATCTCCGAAAATGACCCGCGACGGGTACATGTAGTCATAGTCGCTTTGCAAGGACGTGAAGATTGAACCCAGTCCCGCGTAGTCGGGATATTCGCCAGCGTCAGCATCGGCCTGGTTCGCCTCGGCCGCGAGGACGAAGTAATTCGAAAGGAACCTCCGCGGGTAGTCGCGCGCATGCGCGTGCGACTCGCCGCAGAAGAAATGGAACGGCAGCACGATATCGCGCGAAGCGGGGTCGTGGCCGGCCCCGGCCAGCGCTTCGCGGTACCATCCGATTCGCTGGCGCGATTCGGCGACGCTGCTTACATACGGAACGTACATCAGGTTGTAGCCCTGGCGCCCCGCCCATCGAAACGACCGTTCCGAAAACATGCAGGCGACGTAGATCGGGGGAAGAGGCTTCTGCGCCGGTTTCGGAAGCACCGCAACGTCCCGCAGCGTTCGATAGCGGCCGGGGTACGTGACGCGCTCCTCGGTCCATGCCCGCAGGATTATCTCGTGCGCTTCCTCGAAGCGGCTGCGGCTTTCACCCATCGGAACGTTGAACGCTTCGTATTCGGCGCGCTCGAACGCGCGTCCGATGCCGAAGTCGAGCCGTCCACTGCTCAGCACGTCCAGCATCGCGAACTCTTCCGCCACGCGGATCGGATCGGACAGAGGGAGCTGAGCGATGCTCGCGCCGATACGCAGCCTGCGGGTGCGCATCGCTGCGGCTGTCGCGAGCACGGGAACCGACGGAATCACGCCGCCGTAGCGGAAAAAGTGGTGCTCGGCGAACCAGACTCCGTGAAAGCCGTTGCGTTCGCCAAACTCAACTTCCCGCAGGATGTTTGCGTAGAGATTGCCGACGCTCCCGTGTTGCTCCGGCCAGTACCCAGGAAGGTAGAAGAGCGAGATTTTCATGATGCCCGGTTGCGCGGGCCATTCATTCGCGCGTTCGTTTCAGCGCCCGGCACCAGAGTCGAAATTTTCGGAGAACCGGCGGAAGCTTTCGTCATCCTGGCAGCAGGTTGGTGAAAAGGCCTTTTCACCAGCCTGCTGCCCTCACTGCAATCTCACCCGAGGGAGGGAACTCAAGGTAAGATGCTCTTTTCTTCGCAGGGCGTTGAGCGCCAAACCCTCCGAGACGTCAAAATCTCAGCTTTCTCCTAGCCGCCCGCCGCGGCGCTCTGAAGTTTCGGGCTTTCGAGCGGCCACTTGTAAAAGCGGGCGGTGTTCTCGAACAGAAGCTTCCGTTTGTGCTGCTCGCTTACGTCCTGACGCTCGAGAAAGGCCCCAGCGGCGCACTTGAGCCGGTCATAATGAGGGATGTCCGAACCGAACAACCAGCAGTCCGCCCCGTACTCTTCGATACACCAAGGCAAAAGCTTGTCCTCGACCTCGAAGCCGATAAAAACGTTTCCTCGCGCGATGTATTCCTCAGGGGCAAGTTTGGGCGCGGAGGTGCCGGCGGCCGCAAGTCCTCCGACTCCGATCAATCGCGAAGGCAGGTGTTTGGGCCGATCCGGGTTTGCCACGGTGCCGAAGCGCTCAGTGCTTCCAAGGTCCTCCAAGCGCCCCATCATGAAGGGCAGCCACATGCATCCCGCCTCCAAAAAGGCCACATGCAAGCTCTTATAGCGGTCAAGAATACCCGAGAACATGAACCCCCAGAAACCCATCAGCAGGGAGGCGTGAAAGGCTAAATAACCCAGCGGTGTGCATTCCCCAACGTGGACGGTGATCGGCATGTCCACGTCGGCGGCAGCCGCCCAGATTGGCTCGAACGTGGCGTCGCCGATCGACTTGTTGCCCACCATTCCCAGCACCATCGTACCGGAGGCACCCATCTTGCGCGTGCGCCGAATCTCGTTGGCGGCAGTTTGCGGGTCTCCCGGATTAATTATCGACACCCACTTGAGCCGGCTGGGTGCTTCGGAACAAACGTCCGAGAGCCAGTTGTTGTACGAGCGGCAGAGCGCACTGCCCAGGTCGTGGTACGGCGTAAGCGGCCAAGCGAGAAACAGAGTTGGATAGAGTACGCTCAGCTCGAGGCCCTCGTCGTCCATTAGCTTGAGGCGCGCAGCCGTGCCACGCATCTCCAGGGCTTCGATTGACTCGGTTTTGCGCACGAGAGTGTTGACGCGCTCACCGTGCATGGTCTGCGGCGTGCCAAAAAAACGGTCCATCTCGGCACCGACGTACTTAGGCATCGCGCACTGCCCATCGATCAACCAGTGGATGCCCCTGGGCGACTGAACAACGATCGGCCGCCGATCGGCGAAAGCCTGATCGAAGTACTTGTCGGAAAACGTGGTTTCCGACTCCTCGACGTGAGCGTCTGCGTCCCAAACCCTCATGATGCGCCTCCTTTTGATTCGGTCGGAAGGCGAAACCCCACAATGGGGAACCGGCCCTGCCCTGGTTCAACAAGTGCCTATAGTTGTCCCCACTTGTCAAGGGCGGCATGAGGCCCCGCAGGTGGGCACCGATTCTTAACCAGTGGGGCCCAAAACGGGCCAGGACGATCGCAGCGACGGAGCCTAATCCCGCTCGATCAGCTCGATCCGGTAACCGGTAGGATCCTCGATAAAAGCGATCGGCGAACCGCCGAACTTCATCGGTCCGGCTTCCCGGACCACCTTGACGCCTTTTTTCTTCAACTCGTCGCAGGTCTTGTAGATGTCGGTAACGGCGACGGCCAGGTGGCCGAAAGCGTCTCCCAGATTGTAATTTTTCGTTCCCCAGTTGTACGTCAGCTCGACCACTGAATCTTCTTCCTCGCTGCCGTAACCGACGAAGGCCAGCGTGAATTTGCCGTCAGGAAAGTCGAGTTTGCGAAAGAGCTTCATGCCGAGCTTCTGGCAGTAGAAGGCGATACTCTCGTCAAGGTCGTTTACGCGAAGCATCGTGTGCAAAAGTCGCATCGTAAGGCTCCCGCAAGAGGGTCTGCTTAGTCTTTCCGACTCTCAATCATGCCCGGCGGCTTGTCAATGGGCGGCAAATCCAAACAGTTTAACCGCCCTCCTTTGCCGCATGGCGCCCCGATGTGCCAAACTCCTTCCCGAAACACGGCTCCCATTGCAGCCGAACGAATACCAAAACTGTCGCGACGGAGAGCTGAAAATGGACTTCAACCTGACCGAAGAAGACAAAGCCTTTCGCGACGAGTTGCGCGCCTGGCTTGACGCGAACCTGCCTGAGGAAGAGCGCCTCAGCTCCGTCTCCTTTCTTTTCGAAGAGGGCGACGAGATGTGGGACCGCCGGCTCGCTTGGCATCGTAAGATGGCTGCTGCCAAGTGGGTCGGGGTCGGTTGGCCGCGCGAGTACGGTGGGCGCGCAGCCAGCCTGATGCAGCAGGCCATCTACGCCGAAGAACTCGAGCGGGCGCGAGCGCCGCGCCTGGTCAACAACCTCGGCATCATGCTCGTCGGTCCCACCTTGATGGTCTGTGGAACTGAGGAGCAGAAGAGCCGCTATGTTCCCCGAATTCTCACCGCCGAGGAGATCTGGTGCCAGGGTTACTCGGAGCCCAACGCCGGGTCGGACGTCGCTTCCCTTCAGACTCGCGCCGTAGAAGAGGGCGACTACTTCATCATCAACGGCCAGAAAGTGTGGACCTCCGACGCCCAACACGCCGACTGGTGCATCCTGCTGGTCCGTACCGATCCCTCCGCGCCCAAGCACAAGGGCATCAGCTACCTTCTGGTCAACATGCATAGCCCGGGCGTTACCGTCCGCCCGTTGGTCCAAATAACCGGAAATCACGGCTTCAACGAAGTCTTCTTCGAGGACGTCAGAGTGCCGAAAGAAAACCTGGTTGGCCGCAAGAATGAAGGATGGCAGGTCGCCATCACGACGCTGATGTTCGAGCGTTCGGGCACCGGAGGCCACCGTGATTTCTCGACCCACGTGCGCGAACTGGCGAAGCTCTCGCAGATGATTGTGCGCGACGGGCGGCCGGCCTGCGACGACCCTACGGTGCGCCAGCGCCTGGCCCAGTTCGCGATTGAAGCGTCGGCGCTCAAGTACATGGTTCTGCGTCACCTCACGATGCGGCTGCGGGGAACTCCTCCAGGGCCGGAAGGCTCGATGGTAAAACTGTTTGCCGCCGAACTGAACTTGAAAATGAACAGTTTCGCGATGGAGATGATGGGTCCCTACGGAGTGCTGGAGCGCGACGCGCCGTTCGCGCTTGACGAGGGCAAGTGGTCGCTCCGTATGCTCGCCTCGCGCGGCCTATGCATCGCCGGCGGCACCAGCGAGATCCAACATAACATCATCGGCGACCGCGTTTTGGGTCTGCCCAAGGGTTGAGGAATAGTGCCCATGAAAGGCGCTGTACAAGCGCCCGTCTCGGGCGAACTTCGCAGGCTTCGCTATTTTGGTGCGATAGATGCCGACGGCCATATCCTTGAGCCGCCTGACCTCTGGGAGCGTTACATCGAGGAGCGTTACCGGCCGCGCGCGGTCCGGATCATCCGCGATCGATCCGGCCGCGAGTGCATGGAGGTTGACGGACGCCCTTCGAAGTTCATGTACGGCGAGCGCCTTGCCTCCGTATCGGTGATGGGCGCGCGCCGCGGCGAGAGTATCGCCAGCACAGAGCGCACCTATGGAAGCAACGTTCCATTTGGGGCAATGGACCCGCGCGAGCGGCTAGAGCGTATCGAAGCCGAGGGACTGAGCGCGGCCTTTCTCTACCCGACGCTGAGCCTGTTCTACGAAACCGAATGTACAGACGCTGGCCTGGCACAAGCCCTGACCCGCGCCTACAACCGGTGGATTGTCGATTTCTGCTCGGAAAGCAACGGCCGCCTGATTCCCGTCGCTCATCTCTCCCTGGGCGATCCCGCCGCTGCCGCGCGGGAATTGGAACGCGCCGTCAAAGATGGATGCAAGGGAGGATGGGTGGCGCAGTTCGTAATGACACGTAAGCCGCACGCCCATCCCGACCATGACATTCTGTTTGCAGCGGCGCAGGACCTGGACGTCCCGCTCGGGATCCATCCGACCTTCGAGCCGCCATGGGCCCTTCCCGGCCGCTACGATTACGCCCGATTTCTCAGGGGCCGGCGGTATTTTCTCAACGTAACCGCTGCTGACGCCGTGCGGCACGCGTTCACCAGCTTTTTCGATTACGGCGTGTTCGACAAGTTCCCACGCGTCAAGCTCGTTTTGCTCGAAGCGGGCGCCGGCTGGATAAGCTATTGGCTGGATCGCCTCGACGCCGTTTATGGCAGCATCATCGGCAGCGCCGTCCCGCTGCGCGAGAAACCCAGCCACTACTTCCAGCGCAATTGCTGGGTTTCGGCCGATCCCGACGAGCGTGCGCTCCCGGCGATGGTCGAGCTATGCGGCGCGGACAAGTTCTTCTGGGCGTCCGACTTTCCCCACCCCGACCACGTTGGCAATTATATCGAAGAAGTCGAAGAGATGGCCGGTAAGCTTCCCGAACCGGCCCGTAGCATGGTCCTGGGAAACAACGTCACGCGAGTCTACAAATGCTCGCCGCCCCCGTCTGAGAGCAACGTCTAGGGCTCGCGCTCACGCCGTGCGCGCTCGGCACCGCGTTCGAAGATCGGCGTCGATCCTAAGGGCCTGCATTTCGCACTGCCCACGGCGGGGCTAAACGGGTGGCGCCTGCCGCTCCGTCGCATGCCAGCGCCGGGCGATGGGTCGTCGGCGCGGCCGGCGGCCCGGCTTGCAACCAAGTTCTGCAGCCGCTTGTTTCCCGCCACCGGCATCACGCGTCTGAAAAATGACGGCACGCCGGCGAAGGCCGACGTTATCGCCAGCCGCCCCGGCACCCGCGTTACACAGCTCTACGACCGTCGCTCCGGCGAGGTGGAGCAGGCCGACATTTCAAATGCGGCTCTTGGTCCTCGGATAAAATGTTTCATAGCGGCGGGACCACGATCTGAAAACCTGTGTTCAGAGTGTCAACACCGTCGCTCGTGCAGTAGCCGCCGCAAGTGCCGGAGCCGCCGAAGGTGCCGCCCGCTGGCCCGGTAAACACGTCAGCCGTCAAGTATGGATGAACGACAGTCAGCGGGCTTTCGACGGTTAAGCTCGGGGAACCCGTTGGGGCTGAGAACGTAACCGTTCCACCGCTGTCCTCGTGAGCGTCACTGTCATTCGCCGCAAAAATATTCACCAAGGTCGCGTTTGGCTGAACGTTGGTGAGCTGTCCAGTGGAAGTCGTCTCGGAGTCCGCGGTAGTTGGATAGCCGTACACCGTGTAGGTCGAGAAATCTGCGCTGGCGCCACGATATGAGACCAAGTAGCCCACAAACTCGGTGGTAAACGTCGGCACTATTGTGAATGAGTAGCTCGCGGGATCGTTGGAACTGAATATGCGGGCGAACATCCACGAGGTCTCCGTGACTGTGGAATCCGAGGAGGCGATCTCTTGAGCGCCACCCTGGTTCGCGAAGGACATGAGCGTCCAATCGGAATCGGTCGGTCCGGTTGGCGACGCTGAGTAGGTGCCTAACGCTTGCAAGACGAGCAGAAACGCATCTCCAGGTTGAGCGCCACCGGGCGGAGCGATCGTGATGGTACAGGGATTCGGGCAGCCATTCTCGGCTGTTTCTGCGGGGCTTTGCCCAACGTATAACGGCACGGCCAGCTTATAGGCTCCAGCGCCGTGCGTCGCGACAAAGATTTGGCCCGATGAGTTCTGCTCGATGTCGAGAACCGGGACGTTCGGGATTGCCCCGCCTTCGTTGTAGGGTGTCCAGTCAGCTCCGGAGTCGCTACTTACGAACAGGCCTCCGGCAGTGCCGGCCAACAAATGCTTACCGGTTGAATCTGTATTATCGACTAGAACTTTGTAGACGGGAGAGTTGATCGGGTTAGCACCGGTCTTCGAACCGTCCGCGACGGACCAACTCGTAGACGAACCATTGGCCGTGGCGGTATATACGGTCGTGCAGCCAGACATGACGCTTGCCAGGCATCCTTGCGTCGGGAGGTAGATCTTGGCCGCGGCGTGTGGGTCGACCGCGACGCCGCTGGCCTGATTCCACGCACTAATTCCGGAACTGGTCAGGTTAGTAGTGATGTTCGTCCATGTGGCCCCCGTGCTGTAGTCGGCCTGTCCCGTGGTCCACACGTAGAAGCCACCCGGGGCATTCCCCGTCCAGACATCTGTAATTCCAGTGACGGCGTAACCTCTGGCGTGGTTCGACGGCGCAAATTCTACGTCCTGTACCCCACACGGGGAGGAGCTCGCATATCCGGGAGGTTGAGCGTAGAGGCAGCCTTGCGTCAAATTCTGGCCGCTCTGCTCCGACCAGCTAACCATACCGTCTGTTGAGGAATACATGTAGAACGAACCGAACAGAAGAAATTGCGAGACAGTGGGATCGTTGGCGAGACCGGGAAACGGAATTGAGCCGATATCGCCAGATATAAGGGTCGGGGTTGACTTGCTCCACGTGCTTCCGCCGTTAGTCGTGTAGCCGAAACTCGGAGCTAAATTGGCGGTCAGATTATCATGATAGGCGATATTCGAGTTCTGCGAATCGTATATTGAGAAGCTGGCGTCACCAGGAAAAGGGTCCGCGACGCTCCACTGCAGAGAGGGGGTGGGTTGCGCCGTTGGAGACGGAGAACTTATCGCGAGACCATTATCCTGAAGTCCAGAGAGCAGTGTCTCCGCATCGCTTGCGGGTGCACCAGACCCGACCAAGTGAGGAGCCACGCTATACAGCTCGGCTGCTACGATGGAAGCTGGCGGCGTCCCATCTAGTACAGAAATACTGGGTGGACTCGCACCCAGGTTGACGCTGAATATGCCTCCATCCGTGCCGGCATAGAGTGTGTTGCTTTGAAAAGGATCAAACTGAACGGCGTGCACGTCTTCATGTATCGAACCCGTGCTGTCGTTGCTGAGAAAAGTCCATGTGTTGCCGGAGTCACTGGAGTAGTACAGGCCGACACCACCGAAAGCCACGCCGGTTCCCTTAGTCCCGGGCTGGATCGCTAACGCCTGATCGAAGCTCGCTTGAGAGTAAGTGCTCGGCTGCCCGCGGGTCGAGCCATTGCCGCTGGTAGTCCCATCGACCACATCCGTGACGCCGCCGGACGTCAGGGGTTGACAGGGTACTGTCTCAGCCTGCCAACCGGACCCGGAGAACTTGAAGAAACCCAGATAAGGCGTATTGGTGATGCCGCCGCTGTTAGTGATCGGAGCCGAACCAACCATCGCGTATGCGACACCGTCCGCGGCGGCTAGACTGATGCGTCCGACGCCTTGCCCGTTTGTTATTCCCGGGAGACTGGCGGCTGACCATGTATTCCCGGAATCGGTCGAGACGAACACCCCATATCCGTCAATTCCCGCAAAAACAGTGTTCGTACTCGGATCGATCGCCGCGTCGTCCGCCGGGCATGGCTCGTCGGCGTTATTGAAGTAGGTGCAACCACCCATTACGGTGGGCGAATACTGGGTAAAACTCTGGCCGCCGTCGGTGGACCGCCACAGGCCCCAGAACCCGGGATAAGTCAGGGCTATTATCGAGCTCAGCGCTGCGCGGTCAACTCCGAATTCCGGCACGGCAGCGGCGTAGATGTAGGGAGGGGAGTGGCTGGTGTCAACGGCCAGTTTGGTGAAGCCCTCGCCCTCGTATTGCGACGAAAGTGCCAGTCCGCTGACTAAATTTACAGTACCGGCAATAGGCGACCAGCTCGATCCCAAGTTCGTCGAACTGAATAGGCCCTCGCCCCAAAAGGAATCCGCACGGTTGCCCTCGCCGGTTGCGAGAAATAGGGTGGGCGGCGTGGGCTTGGTGATGGTGGAGATGACCGATGTTCATCCCGACGG
>JAJYVB010000270.1 GCA_021792265.1 Deltaproteobacteria bacterium
TGGCGATGGTGTGCGGGCCGCCGCCCGAGGGTCGTTCGCGGTGGACCATCGTGCTGACCGCGCAGGAGACCAGGCGGCGCGTGATAGTGGCCAAGTTCGGGCGGGAGACCATCCGCCGGTTGTATGCGAGCCACGCGCTGAAGCCGTGGCGGGAAAAAAATGTGGTGCGTGCCCAAGCTCGATCGAGAATACCTCGCGCGCATGGAAGAGGTCCCGGAGGTGCTGAACCACCCCGATGATGAGCGCGCGCCGGTGGTCGCGCTGGACAAACGGCCGGTGCAACTGTTGGACTCGGTGCGGCCGGGCAGCGCGCTGGCGCCGGGCAACCTCGCCCGGCGTGACTACGAATACGCCCTATGCGGAACCACCAACGTCTTCTGCATCGTGGAACCCAAGCCCGGCCGCCATCACACCCATGCCACGCCCAACCGCAAGGCGGCTCAGTTTGCCAAGGCGCTCAGGCGGATCGCTCGGCGCCATCCGGCGGCCAAGACCATTCACCTGGTGGTGGATAATCTCAACACCCACCGCGCCAAGTCGCTGAGCGACACCTTCGGCGAGCGCGAAGGCGGCCGACTGTGGGAGCGTTTCATCGTGCACTACACTCCCAAACACGGCAGTTGGCTTAATCCGGCCGAGCTGGAGGCAAGCCTGTGGGCGCGCGACGCCAGCCCTCCCTTGTGTCCGAAGCTCAGGGCCGAACCTGCCGATAGCCAACTGTCACCGCAGTTGGTGACAGCCATAGAGCGCAGACGGCACCATTGCCCGGCTGCCGACACGTTGCCGACGCGACATTGGGCCGATTGTGAACGGAGGTTTCCGGCCTTCGAACTGGTCGGGGCTAGTAGGCAGAAGCACGCCGGCGCCGCTGTTCTTTTCGCCGCCGCCGCTGTGCCTCGGAACGCTTGCGCTTTCTGCGCACGCTGGGCTTTTCGTAAAACGCCCGCCTCTTCATTTCCTTGAAGACCCCCTCCTTTGCGAGCTTGCGCTTAAGTACGCGCATCGCCTGATCGAGGGAGCCTTCAACCTTTATTTCCATAACCCTCCTGGGGCCGCTATCTCGGCTCGTTGAGATTAGGTCCACCGTCGTCAACTGTCAACGCGCGGGTAAGGTGGCTCCGGCCCTGAGGGATCGTCTATAGATAGAGCTTGACGGGCACAGCCGACCCGGGCGAGAAACCGTCCGCGCAGGGATAGCCACCGCGGACCAATTTTTGGCAGGGGGCAAAGAATGGATCTGGGCCTGCAGGGAAAAATCGCTATGGTAAGCGGCGCTAGCCGCGGCCTTGGCCGAGCGATAGCACGGTCTTTTGCGCAAGAGGGCATGAAGCTCAGCATATGCGCGCGTGGCGAGATTGAGCTGGGCTCGGCAGCCAAGGAGCTGGCGGCACAGGGATGCGAGGTGCTGGCGCAGGCACTGGATATAACCGACGCTGCGGCTGCCAAGTCCTGGGTGCGAGCGACTGTGGCGCGCTTCGGAGGAGTGGACGTCCTGGTGAACAACGCCGGCGCTGCGCGTCCGGGGCAGCTTGCGGAAGTCGAGGATAGCGGCTGGTACGAGGCGTTCGAACTCAACTTCTTCTCCGCCGTGCGGCTGGCACGCCTGTGCGCGCCTGAGATGGAAAAGCGCGGCGGGGGAGCGATCGTTAATATCAGCTCGATCTGGGGCCGCGAGGCCGGCGGAACGCTCAGCTACAACTCTTCGAAGGCGGCCCTCAACTCGTTTACCAAGATGCTCGCGCGCGAGCTCGCACCCAAGGGCATCCGCGTCAACGCGGTTGCTCCCGGTTCAATCCTTTTCCCCGGCGGGGTATGGGAACGGCGCCTGCGCGACGATCCCGCCTTCGAGCGCGACTTCATCAGCCACGAGTTGCCGGCCGGCCGGCTCGGGAGCGCCGAGGAGGTGGCAGACGTCGTGGCTTTTGTGGCCTCACCGCGGGCAAGCTGGCTGATGGGCGTGTGTTTGCCGGTGGACGGAGGCCAGGGCCGTTCGAATATCTGAGCGCTGCGCAGCTACGGCTCAGGCGCGCCCTTGAGCGAATGGGCGGTAGCGGCCTGGATACGTGCGCGGACGGTCGCGCCCTGAGCAACCGAACCGTCGCTGGGAAAGACGACGGTTTTGAACTGGGGCGTGCGGCCCAGGAGCATCGCGCCGCCCCGCGGAGCCGGTCCTTCGACGAGCACCTCGACGGCTGAGCCAATCAGCTCGCGGTTACGCGTCAGCGAGATCTCCTCCTGAAGCGCGATAAGCTGGGCAAGCCGCCGCGACTTGTCCTGCTCGTTCACGGTGTCGCCCAAGCCGTAAGCCCGCGTGTTCCTGCGTACCGAGTACGCGAAAGTGAAGGCGGAGTCGAAGCGGACATCGCGCATCAGCGCGAGCGTTTCCTCGAAGTCCCGCTCTTCCTCCCCGTGAAAGCCCACGATAACGTCGGTGGATAGCGCAAGGCCGGGGATAGCAACCCGAAGCCGCTCGACCAGCCGCAGATATTCAGCCGCGGTGTAGCCGCGATTCATCGCTGCCAGTATCCGGTCCGAGCCTGACTGTACCGGCAGGTGAAGATATGGCTGCACCTTGGGCTCCGCCGCCATCGCTGCGATCACTGACACGCTCATGTCGGCCGGATGCGGCGACGTGAAGCGTATTCGTTCGACGCTCTTTACCTGCGCGACCGACCTGAGCAGCGCGCCGAAGTCGGTGCCGCCAAACCGATAAGCGTTAACCGTCTGCCCAAGCAGCACGATCTCGCGTGCGCCGGCGGCCGCGAGCTCCTCGACCTGGCGCACGACGTTCTCCGGCGCGACGCTGCGCTCGCGCCCGCGCACGTAAGGGACCACGCAGAAGGCGCAAAACTTGTCGCATCCGCGCATCACCGTCACGTAAGCACGCACGCCGCCCGCGTGGACCGGGGTCACCTCCGCGTAGGTTTCGGTTCGATCGAGGCGTAGGTCCACCGTCGGGTCGAAGCGCGAGCGGTTAATAAGGTCGGGCAACCGCCGATAGCTGTCCGGGCCTGCGACCAGATCGACGAACGGTGCTTTCTCGCTGAGCCCCGCGCGCAGGTGTTGCGCCATGCATCCGAGCAGGCCGAGCCTTAGGCCGGGCCGGCGCCGCTTGAGGCTCGCGAGCACGCTTAGCCGTCCCAGAACCCGCTGCTCGGCGTGCTCGCGGATAGCGCAGGTGTTGAGCAGGATAATGTCGGCCTCCTCGGCGCTTTCAGTCTGCGCGAAGCCGGCGCGGCTCAGGATCGAGCCGATGAGCTGCGAGTCTGCGACGTTCATCTGGCACCCGTAGGTCTCCAGGTAAACCCTTGGCGCCGTGTTCTGAACCTGAGCGTTTTCCACTTGAAACATTTCGATTTTAGGCGCGCTTACCAGCGCCGACAATCCCGCCCTGAGCCGCGGGCCGATGCCGGTGCGGCGAGCCGGGTGCTGCTTGCGCGCTTGGCGATGCGATGGTTAGCTTTGCTTCGGCGAAACGTAAAACCATGGCCGCCCGGCAAGCTTCTTTCGAGCGGATTGAGGCAACGATGCTCGCCTGTCCCCGGTGCAGGCAGGCGATGCCCGTGAGAAAGCGTCTGTTGCTTATCCTTCCCGAGGGGGACAAGTACGAATACCTCTGCCAGCGTTGCGGCTCGACCTGCGGCACGACCGTCGAGCGTCCCGCTGCCAAAGGAATTGCGGGATAGGCGCTGCGGTAAATCGTTTACCGCTCATCCCCCTCCAGAGGCGCAAGCCCAGGTCGAGCGTTCGCGAAAACCAGCCACGCCCCTGCCCTCTTTTAGCACTGCCCTATGTAGGGTGCGTGCGCGCCGTCGGCGATCGCGGCTTATCCGCCCTTCAGGCGGGCTCAGGGACACGGGTCGGCGCGTGCTGCGCCGTGACCGCTTCGTCCGCGCTGGTGCGCACGTACGCTCCCTGCTTCTGCAGCTCGCGCTGCAGCTCCTTGACCGGTAACTCGCGCGGCGCAACGTTCCTATTGGCCGCCATCGCCGCAGCAACGCCAGCCGCGTGGCCGGTCATCCAGCACTGCGGAATCTCACGCATGAAAGTATGCGATGCCGCGTCGCAGGCAATATGACGCCCGGCGGCAAGCAGATTGTCGAGCTTTTCGCAAACCAGGCTGCCGTAAGGAACCGAGATGCTGGGAAAACGTTCCGACGGGCTCGGGCTTACTCCAATCTCGTCGGGCAGAACGATGCCGCTCTCCCATTGCTCGCGCCGAACCTTCGCGGTCCCGATCAGCCGGCGGCTATGGCGAGCGCCTATCTGCGGCGCGCTGAGCATCAGGAACGCACCTTCGAATCCGGGC
>JAJYVB010000022.1 GCA_021792265.1 Deltaproteobacteria bacterium
CCGCGCGGATCCTTCGACTCCGCGCGCAGACTCGCTGCGCCCAGGATGACGCACTGCGTAAGGCGGTTTTTTATTGAGGGTATTAACGGGACACCACACTAGGTACCGGCGAAGCGATCAGGCAGTCGGACTTGGGCCTGGGCGTGTGATGCGGTTAAAAGGTCAAGAGCGGGAGAGTCAATCCAACGGCCTTCGGGATCCAATTTGCGGGCAGAACGCCTCAGCCGGGCGAAGGTTGCGGCGCGCTCGTGTGTTTTCAGCGGACGTGTAAGCCAGCGGGCCTTGTCAAGGTCGAGAATTACGGTCGCGAAGCTATCGGCGACACGCGTCACGAACAGGTTTTGCAGGTTGAGGTCGGGGTGAAGAAGACCGCCCTCGTGCGCTATTTCGAGGGAGCGGCGCGCCAGCTCGATGACGTGCCGGCGAACGTCGGGATCGTCATCTAATGTCAGGAACTCCCAGAGCGTCATTCCTGGCATCGCCCGCGTGAGGAATGCGCCGCGGTAGAGCATCGGCGCGATCCATGCGACTGCAGCACCCAACGGTTCGGCCACAGGAAGGCCGTGCGCTCGGCATGCGAGAGCAACCTCGAGTTCGGCGATCGGGCGCGGCCGTAAGCCGAAGTAAACATCGCTAACCACGAAACGCGCAAGCCCGCCGCGGCGCGCGCGGCGCACGAAAATCTCAGGCAAGCCGTCGAGGCTTAGACGAAACCCGCTTCCTCGATTCCCAGCGCCAGCGACGCCTTTGCCAAGGCGCGCACACGCGTTGTAAATCTCGCTCGCATGCGCGATCAGATCATCGCGCAGGACCAGGGTGGTGTGTCCGACAGGGACCCGGTGGAATCCGGGCGGCACGTCAGCAGTCAGGCGGTAGCCGGACCGTCGAGAAACACCGCCGGGGCCTGCGCGCCTTGAGACGCCCATCGCTTGCGAACCTGGGACGCGTCCGCTCAGCCGTTCAGCGGCCTGGCCTCGTCGATGAGCATCACCGGTATGTCGTCCTTTATCGGATAAACGAGCTGGCAGGCGTTACATACCAAGCCGTCGCCGGCCTGGTTTAGTTTTACCTCGCCTTTGCATTTGGGGCAGGCGAGGATGTCAAGCAATTCCTGGCTTAGCGCCATGATAAAACTCCCTCAAGTTCAGGCTGCGGCCGAAGGAGCCGCAGCTTCACCGATTACGATCTGCATCAGGCGCGCTTGGTCGGCAGCGCTCATGACGACCTTTAGGCGCAAAGCCCAAAGAAGGTCGCGCGGGGGGGCAAAACGTTCGAGCTTGACGAGATCCTTTTCCGTGGTGACGACAACTTCAGCGGTGCGGGCCGCCTCGACAATGTGCTCCCAGTCGGAATCCGTGTAGCGATGATGGTCGGGATACTCCAGCGCTCCCACCAATTCAGCCCCCAGCGAACGCAGCATCCCGTGGAACGCCGCCGGACGGGCAAGGCCGCTCACCGCAAGCGTGCGCCGGCCGGCAAGCTCAAGCCCAAATTCGCGCCATCCATGAGTTCCGCAAGATACCAGCGCTGCCGGCGCAAGAGTGGCCTGAAGAACCGAGCCGTGCGCAAGCTGTGCGATCCGTTCCCTAACACCGAGCGCGTTGCCAGCTTCGCCGGCGCGATGCATCAACACGACCGCATCGGCCCGGCGCACGGCGCCAAGACCCTCGCGCATCGGCCCCGCCGGCAAGCGCCACCCGTTGCCAAAGCCCGACTCTGCATCAACCAGCAGCAGGTCTATGTTGCGGGCGAGAGCCAGATGCTGTAGCGCGTCGTCGAGCACGACCGCATCGAGCGGCCCGCGCCGTCCCAGAAGCTCGATCGCTTTAATCCTTCGCCTTGCCACGGCGATCGGTCCGTCGAAGGACCTGGCCATCATCGCCGGTTCGTCGCCAGCTTCAGCAAGCTCGACGAACAGTCTGCCGCCTTCGGCGACCAGCGTGCCGTTGCGTCCCTCATGGCTCCTTCCGTAGCCGCGGCTCACGATTCCGACTCGGAGGCCCCGCTCAGCCATCCTGGTTGCGAGAAACAGCGTAAACGGGGTCTTGCCGTTGCCGCCGACCGTGAGGTTTCCGACGCTTATCGTTCTGACCGCTGCGTGCCTTTTCATCAAGCGCCAAAAGCCCGCTCGCGCCAGTGTAGCAGCCCCATAGACAGCCGAAAGCGGTACCAATGAAAGCCACAGGATCTGGCTGGTTGCAGTCAGGCGGTCGTTCCAGAGGCGCTGGACCGCATGGTGGCGAAGTCTGGGAACCTTGGACGCCATCATTATTGAGCAGATTTCAGCAGAGATTAATGAGCTGGCGCAAATGCAGCAAACTGGTTTCAACGGCGCCGCCCCGCTGTTCCACCTGCCGGCGTGCCGCGTCACCGGCGCGCCTGCGCTGCGGCTCGTCGGAAAGCAGCTCGCTGCAGGCAGCCGCTATCTCGCTCGCATCGCGTACGAGGCGGGCACCGCCGCCTTGCAGCAGCTCCTCGACGAGTTCGCGGTGATTGTCGTTAAACGGCCCGAGCAGTACCGGCACTCCCAGCGCCGCCGGCTCGGCCGGATTCTGTCCGCCCCGGCCGGGAGCCAGGCTTCCGCCTACGAACGCGACCGCGCCCAGACCGTAAAGGGCGCGGAGCTCGCCCATCGTGTCTACCAGCAATACAGGAGGGCGCGTAGCCGAAGCCTCTCCTGACGCCGGCATGGAGCTGGCCAGCTCATAGCCCAAGCCGCTTTGGTCGAGCAGGCGGCATACTGCGGATACCCGCGTCAAATGCCTTGGTGCTATTGCCAGCGCAAGGGAGGTGAAACGAGTACGGAGCGCCAGGTAGGCGCCAATAACCGCCTCTTCCTCGCCCGGTGCCGTCGAGCCAGCCACAAGCAGCCGGCGTCCGGCCGCAAACGACTGCAGCTCAGCCCGAAGCGGCGCCGAATTCACGATCGTCCTCAAGTCGTACTTCGTGCTGCCGGCGACGATTACCCGTTCGGCACGCGCGCCCAGCACCCGGTAGCGTTCGGCGTCGGCGTCGGTTTGCGTTAAGACCAGGTCGGAGCAGGCAAGTGCCTGGGCGATGAGGCTTCGGACTTTAAGATAGCGTGCGAACGTACGCGCCGAGATCCGCCCGTTTACCACTGCGATTCTGGCGCCTGCCCGATGCGCCTCCAGGAAATAGTTTGGCCATAGTTCGGTCTCTGCGATTAAAGCAAGGCGGGGCGCGACGGCACGCAGGAAACGGCGCACGATAGCTGGCGAGTCGAGTGGTGCCAGGACGGCCTCAGCCGCGGGCGCAAGACGGCGTTCTGCCGCCTCCCGCCCCGCTACGGTCATCGTGGTTACGACAAGGCGCGCCCACGCCGTGTCAGCCAACAGCGCCATGACTATCGGCCTGACGCCTTCGACCTCCCCAACCGACGCGGCGTGAAGCCACAACGAAAGCCCGTCGTTCCTGCCGCCAATCGCCGCCTGGCCGATCGCTGCGCGTCCCATCCGCTCGATACGGTTGCGCGCGTCAAGGCCGCCGCCCAGCATCAGCGCGATTGGCATCGCGGGATACCAAAGTGCGTTATAGATGGTCCGCAGCAACGCTCTGCAAACCGGCTCAGCGCTACCGTAGGCCGCTGTCAGCCGGCCAGCCCGCCGTTACCCTGAAGATCGGCTGGCGGGGCGGACTGCAGTTCGTAAAGGCGGCGATACTCGCGCCCCAGCGCCAGCAGCTCTTCGTGGCTTCCGCTCTCGATGATCCGGCCCCGCGCCAGGACCGCGATCCGGCCGGCTCTGAGCACGGTCGACAGGCGATGGGCGATAAGTACCGTAGTACGGTTCGCCATCAGGTATTCGAGTGCTTCCTGCACCAGGCGCTCGGATTCTGAATCGAGTTGCGAGGTGGCCTCGTCGAGCACCAGGATGGGCGGATCGCGCAGCAAAGCGCGCGCGATGGCGATCCGCTGGCGTTCACCGCCGGAAAGCCTCGTTCCCAGTTCGCCCACCACGGTGTCGTAGCCCTTAGGCAGGCGCATGATGAAGTCGTGAGCGTAAGCATTCCGCGCCGCTGCGATGATCTCGTCCTCGCCGCGCCCGGCGCTGCCGTAAGCGATATTGGCCCGGATCGTGTCGTTGAAGAGAAACGTATGCTGCGTTACCAGGCCGATTTGCGAGCGCAGCGAGGCGAGACTCAAGCGGCGGATGTCGATGCCGTCGACCAGTATTTGGCCGTCGGTCACGTCGTAGAAGCGCAGGATAAGGTCGGCGACCGTCGATTTGCCGGCGCCGCTGCTGCCGACCAGCGCGACAACCTCGCCGACACCGACCGTCAGGTTCACGTCGCGCAGCACGCGGCGCTTTCCGTAACGAAAGCCTACGCCATGCAGCTCGATTCGATGGCTTCCGTGCGGGAGCTCGATTGGCGCCGGGTCCTCTGGCACGTCGGTCGGGTAGTCGAGTATTTCAAAGACGCGCTCGGCCGCAGCCATCCCCTGCTGCAGGTTGTTATTGGCTCGGCTCAGGCGCTTGAAGGGCTCGTAGACCAGCAACGCCGCGGCGAAGAAGGCTCCGAACGAACCTGCCGATCGGGTCCCCAGGACCACCGACGATGAGCCGTACCATAATACGGCGACCACCGCGAAGGCCGCCATCGTCTCGATCATCGGTCCCGTGGCGGCGCGGATTCGCGCGACCCGCAGATGGATCCGAAACAGGCGTTCCAATTCGGCGTTGAAACGCACCCGTTCATAGTCCTCCATGCCGAAGGCCTTGACTATGCGGTTGCCTTGGAAGGTTTCGTGCAGAAGCGCGACCAGTCCGCCAAGCTGCTTTTGCGCACTGCGCGTCATCCGCCGCATCCGCCGCGAGAAGTACGTGATCGGCAGCACCGCGCAAGGGAAACCGATCAGTGCAATCAGCGCCAGGCGCCAGTCGAGATAGATCGCGGCGCACGTCACGGCCAGCAATGAACTGCCGTCACCCACCAGCGACGACGCTCCGCCGCTCAAGCTCAGCACCATCACGCGGACATCGTTTATGACGCGCGACGCTATCGCGCCGGTCGGGGATCGGTTGAAAAAAGACAGCGGCAGACGCTGAAGCGCGTGGTTAAGCTGCGAGCGCATATCGAGGGTGATCCGCTGAACCAGGTAAGCGTTGAGATAGATGCTCAGGAAGTGAGCGCCAGCGCGAATCAGGAAGAGCCCGAGGATTTCCAACGAGAGCGTCCTGACCACAGTCAGGTTCCTCAGTCCCGACAGTTGGTTGATGAAACCCTTGGCCAGGAACGGGATTGCGCCGTTGGTCGCGCTCAGCACCAGCATTGCCGCAACCAAAGCGGCCAGGCGCGGGAAAAGATACGGCCGCAGGTATCCCAACAGGCGGCGTTTGAATGAAGGTGCGGGCGTCATCGGATCAGTTCGGCGGCCATCCGGGCCACTCGCCCCGCCGCCCCAGGCGAGCCAAGTTGGCGGCGCAACTCGCCCAGCGCCGCCACGGTTGCGCCGCGCTGAGGCTCCGCCAGCATCGCTTCGGCCGCGCGCGCCAGATTTGCCGCGGTGACCGCGCCCTGAATCAGTTCAGGCACGACCTTGCGCCCTGCCAGTATGTTCGGCATTCCGATGAACTCGACGCCTCGCACCAGCGCTCGTCCCACCGCGTAGCTGAGCGGCGACATCCGGTAGGCTATTACCATCGGCCGCTCCAGCAACGCCGCCTCAAGCGTGGCCGTGCCCGAGGCAACCAGCACAACCTCGCTCGCCGCGATAATACTATACGTATCGCCCTCGATAATACGTACCGTCTCAAGACCCGGTACGCGCAGGCCATCGACCTGTCTGCGGTCGAGCGTGCCCGCGAGCGCGAGGCAGGGCGTCAGTCCGTGGCTGCGATGCAGCAGGCGCGCCGCGTCCACCATTGGTCCAAGTAGTTGGCACACCTCGCCCATCCGGCTGCCCGGCAAAAGCGCGAGCAGGCGCGTGCCGGGGTCGAACCCATGGCGGGCCAAAGTGGCTGCGTGGTCCTGAGCGGGCCGCACAATGTCGAGCAAAGGATGGCCGACAAAGCTCACCCGCGCGCCGGCTTGTGCGTAGAGTTCAGCCTCGAAGGGAAAGACCACGGCCAGACGGTCGGCGCGTTGGATTATCCTGCCGATACGCCGGCGGCGCCACGCCCACACTTGGGGCAGAATATAGTAAAGAACCGGGACGCCGCAGCGCTTGGCAGTTGCGGCCAGATGGAGATTGAACTCGGCGTAATCGATCAGGATGGCCAGGTCGGGCGGATCGCCGCGAAGCAGGGCTTTGAGAGTGCCAAGCGCGCGCAGCGTGCGGCCGATGGTCGCGGACAGTTCGGCGAGCCCGAGCCCCGCGATGTCTTCGATTCGGACGACGTCGCGTACCCCGGCCGCCCGCATCCGCGCGCCCGCGATACCATAGATCTCGCAGCCCGCAAGTTCGTCACGAAGCCTTACCGCGAGGTCGCCGCCATGCATGTCTCCCGACGCCTCGCCCGCCACCATAAGTATGCGGGCCGGACGCCCGTGCTGCGGACGCGCGATTCCCGCGGTTTTCCCGGCCGGCGGCTCGACGGCCGGCCCTTGCGGTGTCTCGACCATCGCACCTATGCCCGGCGCGTCTCGCTCAGCGCGCGGCATCAGCGGCGCCGGCCGCCATGGCGTCCTTGATTCGCGCGGTCAGCTCGATCACGCGCAGGCCATCGGCGGCGCTGACCGGCGGTGTCGTGCGCCTGCGGACCGAATCGACGAAGGCGGCGATTTCGTCGGCCAGCGGATCCCCGTGGCCGAGCTCGATTTGCTCGGCCGAGATGGTGGGAAAGGCGCTTCCCGCAGCGGGCGGTCCCTTCCGATAGACCTGGACGCGGCGCGCTTCGTAATCGAGCGAAATATAAGCGTCTGGCTGGAAGAAGCGGATCTTGCGCTCGCGGCGCGCGGCCACCCGGCTTGCGTTCAGGTTGGCGATCAGGCCGTCGGAGAAGCGCAGCCGGGCGTTGGCAACGTCAACCTGTGAAGTCAGCACGGCAACCCCAAGGGCCTCGACCGACGCTACCGCCGCCGCACTGACGGTCAGTACTACGTCGAGGTCGTGCACCATCAGGTCAAGGACCACATCAACGTCGGTGCCACGCTCGGTAAAGGGCGCCAGGCGATGGCACTCGATGTAGCGCGGCGCGTGCAGGAGAGATCGCAGGTGGACAATAGCCGGGTTGAAGCGTTCGAGGTGGCCGACCTGCAGTACGCGCCCGCCGTCCGCCGCCAGGGCAGCCAGCCGTCGCGCCTCCTCCAGCCCGGCCGCCATCGGCTTTTCGAGAAGGATATCGACGCCGGCCTCGAGCAGGCCCGCGGCGATTTCGAAGTGGGTAGCGCCGGGAGTGGCGACGCTTGCAACATCAACCCGGCCCGCAAGTTCGCGATAGTCCCGGAAAGCCGCCGCGCCATGCTCGGAAGCCACCTGACGAGCGCGCGCCTCCTCTACGTCGACCACGCAGCAAAGCTTTACGCCCGGCAGTTCCGCGTACTTGCGGGCGTGGAGCGCACCGAGCCGCCCGGCGCCCACCACGGCTGCGCGCAGTTTATCCATGGCCAAAGAGAGTAATGCCGCGTTCGGTGGCAAGTGCCAACGTACGGCTGCGCTCCAGCACCAGCGTGTGATCGGCCTCGACCCCCAGCATCGCGGCGCCCAGTTCGGCGAGCAACTCAACCGTAGCCGGCCCCACCGCGGGGCGGTCGAATCGCATGTCCTGCCCCGCCTTGGCCGCTTTGGCCACCACCAGGCCGGGTCCGGCAAGCGCTGCGGCACGGCGCAGCGCTGCGTCCGTGCCCTCGATAGCTTCAATGGCAGCCACGGTGCCGTCACGCACGGCAACCGCCTGTCCCACATCGAAGCCACCCAATGCGCGGATGATTTCGAAGGCAAGGTCGAGGTCGCGCAACTGACTGGCGCTGGGCTGCGGTCCGGCCTGCAAACCATGACCGGCGAGCGCGCCGTCCAGCATCGGAACCGGATCGATGATCCGGATACCCTCGTATTCAAGTTCCTCGGCTACGGCACGCAACACGGCATCGTCAGCCAGGCGCGGCAGGCGCGCCATCAGGGCCAGGGCGCGCGCGTCGGGCGCAAGCGAGGCGGGCAGCCTGACGCGCGTCAGCCCCCCAGCCATTGCGGCCTCGAAGACGCCGGCCTCCTTGAGGGCATCGATAAGGCGCTGCAGTTCGCCCGGCCGCACCCAGGTAATCCGATCGACAAGATCCGATAGTGCGGGCTGCGTTTCGCCGCGGTGAGCGACGGCGATCACTTCGAAGCCGCGCTGCCTGGCGGCGGCGGCCACTTCCAGCGGAAAAACGCCGTTGCCGGCGATCAACCCAAACTTACGCACGGCTGCGGCCCGTGACTCCGCGCTGCGAGGAGTTGATGAACTCGACGAGGCGCCGCACCTCCGGAAGCGCACCACCTTCGTCCAGCACGCGCCGGATAGCGTCCTCGCGCAAGGAATTCGAGTAGAAGAGCGTGCGGAAGCTGCGCTTGAGCGCTCCAATTGTCTGGGTGCTGAAGCCCCGGCGTTCTAGCCCTACGCTGTTGAGCCCGATGATCCGCGCCCGGTCGCCGGCCACCGTGGCGTAGGGCGGCACGTCCTGCGAGACCTTGGCACCTGCGGCCACCAGGGCGTGCGCGCCCACTCGCACAAACTGATGAATGCCCACCATGCCGGCTGCGACCACGTACTCTTCGAGCACGCAATGCCCGCCCAGCTCGGTCGAGTTGGCGATAACCACGTGGTCGCCGACGACACAATCGTGTGCGATGTGAACGTAGTTCATCAACATCACGCCGTTGCCAATGCGGGTCGTCATGTGGCCGCCTTCGGTGCCGCGATGGATCGTGGTGAATTCGCGGATCTGGTTGTCGTCGCCGATTTCGACGGTGGCCGGCTCGCCGCGATACTTGAGATCCTGGGGAGCGGCCCCAATCGAGGCAAACTGAAAAATACGATTACGGCTGCCGATGACGGTGTCGCGCTCGATGACGGCGTACGGCCCGATGACGGTTTCCGGGCCGACGCGCACGCCGGGGCCGACGATCGCGCCCGCGCCCACCTCGACGCTTGAGTCCAACTCGGCGCACCGGTCGATGACGGCGCTGGGGTGGATTCGTCCGGCTATGGTTGTTGCTCCTTGACTTCGACCGCCGAGATCTCACCCTCGGCTACAAGTTCGCCATCGACTCGCGCCTGCGCTCGCATCCGCCAGAGCGGGCGCCGATAGCGCAGCGGCCTGACCTCGATCTGGAGTTGGTCACCCGGCACGACGGGGCGGCGCAGCCTGAGGCCGTCCACCCCGGTGAGCATCAAAAGCCCCGTTTGCGTGCCGCCGCTGATGGTCAGTGCGAGCAAGCCGGCCGACTGAGCCATCGCTTCTATTATCAGCACCCCAGGCATCACAGGCCGTCCGGGAAAGTGACCCATGAAGAAGGGCTCGTTGCAAGTGACGTTTTTCAGCGTGAGCGCATGTTCGTGGTCCAGTTCAAGAATTCGGTCGACCAGCAGAAACGGATAGCGATGCGGCAGCATCGCGAGCAACGCCGCGAAATCAGGGGCTTTGCGCTCCTCTCTTTCGGCCGTCACTGGGTGTCAGCGCGCGATGGTCGAGCGCTTGCTGGTTTCCCCGCCCATGTCGGGCAGCGCCGAGCCTTTTTGCCCGAGGCTGTATTTTGAGCTCGTGCCGGCCTGTCCAGCGGCGGTCTGCCTGCTGCCCAAAGTTCCTGCCTGGACGTGCATCGCATCATAGGCGCGGATCACCTGGTCCGTGATGTCCAGCGACGGTGGAGCCCATAGGATCTGGCCCCGTTCCAAAACCATCGTGTAGCCGTTGCGCTCGGCGAGCGAGCGGACGACGTAGGCGAGGTCGTGAATGATGGCGGTGGTGATTTCGTTGTCTTTCTGTTTGAGTTCCGCCCTGGTGTCGCGGTAGTCGTTCTGGAAGACGCGCAGCTTGCGGCTGTACTGGTCCTGGAGATTTTGCAACTCCTGCGGGTTCATCAGCATGCCTTTTTTCTGCATCTCGTCCTTGAGCGCCTCGACCTGCGCCTGCTCGCGTTGCATGCGCCCTTGGACCTTCTGCAGTTCCGCCCGGAACTTGACGCGAGCCGCGCGGCCATTCTGGCATTCGTTGAGCGCCCGCTGGACGTCGACATAGGCGAGCTTCACCTCGGCGCGGGCTAACGAGGAAACCGCGAGCATTGCCGCAAGTGCCAAGCCGGCAACAATCCGTCGTCGCATAACTTCACACAATCCTTTCACGGGCCGTTTTTCAAATCTGGTTGGAGCCGCTGGCAGCGGCCAACCGGTGTAATCTGCAGCGAGCTGACGGCAGCATTGGCGCCGTGACCGCGTTGAGCTTGCCGCCTGCATGTACGAACGCGGCGTGCGGCAACCCCTCGCCGATATTCGCGCGGTGTTCAACTCGGTGGGCCGGCATTTTGCTAAAGGGTACCCGCGCCGAAGTCGAAGCTCTCTCCCATATCGTTGGGCCGCGGGTTAATCGGTATGCCGATGTCGAGGGTTATCGGGCCAAAGGGCGAGCGCCAGAAAATCCCAAGTCCCCAGGCTGCCTGCAGAGAAGTCAACGGCATCGACTCGTGCAGGAAATACGCTTGCCCCGCGTCGAGGAACACAAACCCGCGCAGACCCAGCGATGAAAGCAGCGGAAAACCAATCTGGTTCTGGAATAGCAGCTCCTTGCTGCCGCCCACCTGCTCTACGGCGACCGGCTCGCCAATCTGGTCGTAGACGGTAACCTGCGGACCAAGCGAATACAACTGATAGCCGCGCACGTCACCCTCGCCGCCGACCCCGCCGGGAAAGAAGCGCTCGTAAAGCGGCAATTCGCCACCGGTCCCGCCCACCAGGTTGGTCCCGATCCCGAAAGTTACGCTGGGCGAGTACACCCATGAGCCCCAGCGCGGGCTGCGTATGAAGCTCCAGAAGAAACGGGCGTGGAGCAAAGCCTTGGCGAACTTTCCGCCGCCGCCCAGGCCCGCGAGCTCCATGCTGATGCTCTCCACCGACCCGCTGCGTGGATCGGTGGGGTTGTCGACGGTGAACCGCCGGATGCTCGGCATTATCTCGGAGACCTGCGTAAAGCCCTTCTGGCTGAGGATATCATAGGTGGTGAGCGGAGCCAGTCCGGTTATGCCGACACTCTCGAACTGGTAGCCGAGTCCTAGGTTCACGTCGCTCAGCGAGAAAGGCCCGATTTTTTTGAACCCCAGTTCCGTTAGCGGGTAGTAGCTGTTCACCGAGAAGCCGGCCGTCGTCTGGTTGAAGCTGAACAGGAACATCTCGTTATCGAACAGCTCCAGGCTCACGCTCAGCGGCATGTCGAGGAACCAGGGCTCGGTGTAGGTGACGCTATAATTCTGAAACATGTAGCCCACCATCGCGTTGAACATGATCGACTCGCCGCCGCCGAAAAGGTTGCGGTCGCCCAGGCTGAAGTTGCCAAAGACGCCCGCATAGCTGTCGAGTCCGCCGCCGAGCTGGAAGGAGGCGGTGTCGGCCTCGATCACATGGACGTTAAGGTCGATCTTGTCCGGCTGGGGTCCCGGCGAAGTGGTGAACTGGGTCTGCGAGAAGTAGCCGAGCTGGTCGAGCCGCATCTCGGACTCGCGGATCTTGTCGGCCGAGTAGGGTTCCTGTTCCTGGATCGTGAGTTCACGCCGGATGACCTTATCGGTGGTCTTGGTGTTTCCCGAGATATCGATGCGGTCGACCGTGACCTCGTGGCCAGGTTGGATGTCGAAGGAGACGTTGACCCGGTGCTGCGCCTGGAGCACGTCAGTGCGCGGGTTGACGTTGACGAAGGCGTAGCCCCGGTCGGAGTAAAAATCCGACAGCGTCAGCATGTCGTGCTGCAGTCGCGATCCGCGGAAGGTCTGGCCGGACTTGGTTGTCAGCAGCTTGAGCAAGTCGCCGGGCGGCACCTTGAGCGTGCCCGCGAAATCTATCTTGCCGACCTTGAACGGTTTGCCCTCGTCGACCTGGATCTGGACGACGATCCACTTGCCGCGCCGCACAATTTGAGGTTCGGCCACGCGCGCGTCGAGATAGCCGTGGTCGTAGTAAAAGGCGGTAAGCCGATCGACGTCTTTGCGCAGCGTGTCGCGGTTGAGCTTGCCGGTGTGGAAAAGCCAGCTCAGCATGTTGTGGGGCGAGGTCTCCATGACGCCGCGCAATTGCCGTGACGAGAAGTGTTTGTTGCCGGTGAATTTGACGCCGCTTATTAGAACCAGCGGTCCCTCGTTCACGCGGAATACGGCGGTCTCGGTGTTGCCGGGGCCCGGGACGGCATGGTAGCTCGTCTGCGCGTCCAGATAGCCGTGTTTCTGACAAGCTTTTTTCAGCCCGCGGACGGTTGCTGAGACGAGGGCAGGATCCAGGATCATTCCGCGATGGAGTTTGGTTGCTTCGACGATTTTCTCGTCGGTTGGCTTGATCGCTTTGAGCCCCTCCAGGCGCACGGCGCTTACCAGCGGCCGTTCCTTGACCCGGTAGACGAGAACCGTCTTGCCCGCCGCATTTTCGAGCTGGGCGCTCACGCGCTCGAAAAAGCCCATGCGGTAGATGGACTTGATGTCGCGGTCGACAATCGCGTTGCTCAGCGGTTGGCCGACCTGGGAGGCGATATGGAGGCGGATGGCCTGCTGCTCAACCCGCTGGTTGCCCACTATACGGATGGCAGAAATGACCGGGGCGATGCCCTGCGCCCGGCAGTTTTTGCCGGTTAGCAGCAAGAGCGCGACACAGGCCGCTAACAGGACCCGCAACGCGCATCCTCGGGACGCGTACGAGATTTTCGCCCTCACTACGGAGCACCAAAAACGGCGAACAAGCTAGCCAATCGTTCCAGAGATGTAAACACGATTCGGCTTCGCGCCGGGTCAGCCAGCCTGGGTGAGCCGCCCCTCAGCCAGCCGCAGCGTCCTGTCCATAAGCCTGGTAAGACGCTCGTTGTGAGTGGCCACAACCAGCGTAACCCCCAGATCGTAATTTAGGCGGGTGAGCAACTCGTGAACTTCCTCGGCCGTGTGAGGGTCGAGGTTGCCCGTCGGCTCGTCGGCAAGAACCAGCCGGGGCTCCAGAACCACCGCGCGAGCCACAGCGACGCGCTGCTGCTCGCCGCCCGACAGTTCTCCCGGCCTGCGATGCAGCTTTTCGCCAAGTCCCACCAGTTCCAGGACCTGTGCCGCACGGCTGCGCGCCTGCGCCTCTGCCATTCGAGCGATGAGTGCCGGCATCATTACGTTCTCGATCGCGCTGAAGTCGGCCATCAGATAGTGAAACTGGAAGACGAAGCCGAGGTTGCGGTTGCGAAACTCCGCGACGTCGCGTTCGCCCAGCGAGAACAGATCCACGCCGTCGAACAACACCTGCCCGGCGCTGGGCCGCTCGAGGGTGCCCAGGATGTAAAGCAGCGTGGATTTGCCGACCCCAGACTGGCCGACGATCCCCAGGCGCTCGCCGGCGAACACCTCGAGGTTGAGCCCGCGCAGCACTCGGACCTCGGCCCCGGCGTCATAAAAGCTCTTGGCCAGGTCGCGCGCCTGCAGCAGCCCTCGGGCCGCATTTGCAGCTTTCGCTTGGCCGGCGCGGCCGCCAGTCCTGCGGTCGTCAGGCATCACCTCATGCCTTCCCGCGCGAGTATCCGCTGGCGCGCCGCTCATTGCCATTATTCATAGCGGATAATTTCCACCGGAGAGAGGGCGCGCGCCCGCAGAGCCGGGTAGACGGCCGCCGCCAGGCACAACACTACCGCAGCTGCGGCAACTGCGCCGAAGTTCGCCGCCGATAGTTGCACCGGCACCCAGCTAACCATGAAAACGTCAGGTGGTAGATGAATGAGGCGGTACCTTCCGACCAGGTAGGCGACAGCGATTCCCAGGGAGCTGCCGATCGCCGTGCCGGCGATCCCGAGGATCGCGCCTTCCCAGAGAAAAATTGACGCGACCGAGGCTGCCCGCGCCCCCATCGCGCGCATGATCGCAATTTCGCGCCGGCGCTCCATCGCGACCATCACCAGCGTCGCGACTATGTTAAAGGCGGCGACCAGGACAAACAGCAGCAGCACGATAAAGTACGTCAGCTTTTCGAGCCGCAGCGCGGAAAAAAGCGGCGCGTTGGCCTCGGTCCAGTCGCTTACCTTGAATCCCGGCCCCAGGTGCTGCGCGATCTGCTGCCCTATCCTTGGCGCGTCGAAAAGCCGCTCAACGCGCACCTGGTAGCCCGTGCGCGCCGCGGGATCTCCATTCAGCAGCGCCTGTGCCTGCCGGCGTGCAACCAGGACCAGCGTCGAGTCGTACTGGTACATACCCGAATAAAACATGGCGCCGACCACGAAGCGCCGAAGCCGCGGCGTGCCCATCCCCTGCAGCATGGTTGCCGGCGATACCACTACGAAGGGGTCCCCGATGCGAAGGCCGAGCTGGGACGCCAGGGACTCGCCGACAATCGCCCCTGGAAGTTCAACGACCCGCTTCACACCTTGCTCAGTAACGGTTACCGGGTGGTTGCTTGAGAGCGTCTTCAGGCTGCCGCCCACCAGAATCCGTGGAAGCTCAGTCAAGACGAGGTTTCGTTCAGGCTCCAGTGCGTTGAGCACCCCCCCGGAAACATAGGCTGGGCGCCCTTCGGAATTGTAAGCGACAATCATCACCTGGGAAGAAAGAAACGGCGCTACGGCCACCACGTCCGGCGTGGCCGTTATCGTCGATTCGACCGCGGCGGCTTTCGATGGGGCAGTCTGGCGCTCGATCAGGATCTCCGGGCTGAAGGCGAGCAGCCGGCTTCTTAGTTCGCGCTCGAATCCGGCCATAATCGAAAGCGTGAGGGTAAGAGCGAAGGTGCCGAGCGCTACGCCGATCAGGGAGATTATCGCAATCAAAGAGATAAAGCGCTCGCGGCGGCGAGCCTTGAGATAACGTAGCGCGACTAAATACTCGAATCGCACAGACTTAGACCGTCGAACCGGCCAGTTGGCCCTCAAGGACCCTGGAAGCCCCGCGAGGGCCTCTGATTTGCATCGGCGTGGCCACGCGGGCCATAGTTCATGACCGATGGCTGTTTTGCAATCGACCCACAGGGGAATTGTTTGAACAGGGGCTACCGGTTCAGTATCTTATAACGAGCATTTTTTCGAGGTGACGCCCATGAAGATTGCGCGGGCGGCAGCGTTGACCGCGGCCATTTTGTCATTTATCGCGGCCGGGTTCCTTTGGGCTGCGGACGATACCGACGCTCCGCTTATCCAAAGTGGCCTCATCACGATGAATTTCCAGAACGTGGACATCCCCGTTCTCGCCAAATTCATCAGCCAAATAACTGGCAAAAACTTCATTATCGACGAAAACGTACGCGGTAAGGTGAGCATCGTCTCGCCTACCAAGGTGACGCCCGCACAGGCTTACCAGATCTTCCAGTCGGTTCTCCAACTCAAAGGCTTTACGACGGTCAGGGCCGGATCGATCATCAAGATCGTCCCAGCACGAGACGTCCGCCAGTCGGCGCAGCTTACGACTGCCCAACAGCCGGCGCTTACCGAGGGCGACCAGTATGTCACCCGGATGGTCAAGCTGCGCAACGTCGACGTGGACTCCCTGGTGAGCGTAATCCAGCCGATGGTTTCTCACGACGGGCTGGTCGCTGCCTTTCCGCAGGACAACACCCTGATCATCACGGACGACGCCTACAATGTCGGGCGCCTACTCAAGATCATTGGCAGCCTCGATGTTCAAGGGACGCGCCAGCGCGTCAAGGTAATCCCGCTAAAGTACGGGTTTGCCGACGATATGGCGCCCGAGATCGAAAAGATTATGGGGTCCAACAACCCCACTAGCGCGCCTAACCGTTTCATGCCCCGCCCCGGAATGGGCGTAGTTGCACCGGCTGCTCAAGGGCCAGCGGGCGGCTTCAAGGTCATCCCCGATGAGCGAACCAACTCGTTGATCGCGCTCGCCGGTCCCATCCAGATGCGCGAAATCGAAGACTTGGTGACAAGACTCGATATCGTTCCGCTCAACGCAACTTCGCGCATTCATGTCTACCATCTAAAAAACGCTCGCGCCTTGGACGTGGTGGGAGTGCTTAGCGGCCTGCTCGGCGGGGGTGGCGGCCCGACCCAACCGTCGGCAACCTCGTCGCTCGGCCTGGGTAGCGTGGGGATGCTCACCCAGGGCGGTGGTTTTGGTGGGGGCTTCGGCGCCATGGGCGGCATGATGGGCGGTGGCTATGGCGGCTCGATGGGCGGCTACGGTGGCGGCATGGGCGGCTATGGCGGCTCGATGGGCGGCTACGGTGGCGGCATGGGCATGGGTATGGGCGGCATGGGCATGGGTATGGGCGGTATGGGCATGGGAATGGGTGGCGCGGCCAGTACCGGGCCGGTTACCGCCAGCGGCGGCGGCGCTACGTCGGGGCCGGGGGGCAGCAAAGGCAACAGCATCTTTGCCAACCCTGTAAGCGTAACCGCCGATCCCTCGACCAACTCGCTGGTAATAAGTGCCGCTCCGCAGGACTACCAGACGTTGAAAAAGGTCATCACCGACCTCGACATTCCGCGCCTGCAAGTCTTTGTTCAGGCGATTATCGTCGAGGTGAGCGCCGAGCGCTCCCGCGACATTGGAGTCAATTTCCAGAGCGGCACGGGAATCAGCAACAGCGTGCTCGGGTCCGCCAGTTTCAATACTGGGCAACTTCAGAACGCGCTGGGCAATCCGCTCGGCCTGACCGGGCTTGGCCTCGGCCTGGCGTCGGGCAGCGTGTGCTCCATACCGACAGCGCTTGCCAGCGCAGCGGCCTCGGGTGTTACCGGTGCAACCGCCAGCGGCGCGTCAACGATGAGCGTGCCGTGCGATATCGCCCTGATGATCGCACTCGAGCAGGACACGCACGCCGACGTTTTGTCCGCACCGACCCTGCTCACTGCCGACAACTCGGAAGCGATGATCGTCGTGGGCCAGAACATACCGCTGCTCGCCTCCTCGTCTGCCAACGCGGCGATTGGCGGCGCTATCTTTAACTCCATCGATCGCCAGAACGTCGGCATCATGCTCGACATCATGCCGCAGGTCTCTCAGGGCGAGTACGTGAAGCTCGACGTTTACGAGCAGGTTTCCAACGTTGTTGCCAGCACGGCAAACAACCCTAACGGTCCGACCACAACGATACGTTCGGCGGCGACCACGGTGATGGTCCAGGACCATCGCACGGCCGTCATCGGAGGGCTGATGTCCAGCCAGGTGTCGCAAAGCCGCACGGGGGTGCCCTATATCTCCGACATACCGGTCTTGGGCAATCTCTTCGGCGAGCGGACGAGCGACCATCAGAAGGACAACCTGCTGGTGTTCCTGACGCCGCACATCGTGCGCACTCGTGAGGACCTCCGATCGCTGGCGCTTGACGAGCGCCAGAAATTCATCAACTCGCTGGGGCAGCGCGAGATGCATGGCTTGCCGATGTCGCAGGCGCGCGAACTCTATAAGCCCAACTTCAGCGTCTCTGTGACGCCTGCCGAGGATCTCAAGTACTTCCAGAATTCGCCGCCGCCGGCCAGTTTCCACTCTTCGTCAACTTACTCCTGGCCCGCTTCCGCCTCGGGTCCGCTTAATACCAAGGTCATCACGCCCAACCCGATGCTGCGCGGCAGTTACGGCGGAGCGGCGACCGGTGCCCCCGGCGCTCCCGCAACCGGTGCGCCAAGTGGTACTGCAGGTTCCACGCTAGACAGCGGCGCAGGGCCTGTGAGCGGGCCGCGCTAGTGCGGAGTCTCGCAAATAACTTGACGGGCCAGCGTGGCCGGAATGAGATTCTTTCCTGCGCCCAGAATGACGGAAGCGAGCGTTTTTATTGTCATTAGTGAGCGCAGGCTGCCGAAGCGAAGAATCCTGTGCCAGTAACAACCGCCATAAACTTATTAACGGGACATCACACTAGAAAGACGGCCCGGCACGTGCTGCGGCCGCTTGCGCGCTTTCCGGCCGTCTGAAAATCTGCGCGGTCGATGGCGCGCCAGAAGAGCGGTCCCAGGGCCGAGTTTGAGTATGCTTTAGTTGCCGGCTTGGCTGGCCTCCTGCGGGCGCTCCCACTGGAACGTGCCGTGCGCCTCGGGGCATTTCTCGGCGGCCGCATCGCCGCAATCGATCGCTTCAACCGGCCGGTTGCGATGCGGAACCTGGAGATTGCCTTTCCCGAAAGTAGCCCCGCTCGGCGGCTCGCAGTTCTGCGTGGCTCCTATCGGAACTGGGGACGGATGGCGGCCGAATGGACCCACCTGCACGAGATCAACCGGGGCAATATCGAGCGCTACGTGGCCTACGACGGGTTCGAAAACATGTTGGAGGCCGAGCGCTCGTCGCATGGGCGCGGCACGCTTGTCGTTACCGCTCATTTCGGCAACTTTGAGCTGATGGCGGCGGCACATGCGATCTACGGCCACCGCGTCGCGGTTGTCCATCGCCCGCTGCGAAATCCCCGGATTGACGTTCTGGTGAGCGGCACCCGGGCTCACTTTGGCAATCTGAACGTTGACCGGCGCTTCGCCGCCCGGACGGTTCTGCGGCTGCTTCGAGACAACTGGATGGTTGTGGTACCGCTCGATCTCGATGTCCGCCGGGGGCTTTTCGTCGACTTTTTTTCAATTAAGGCCTGTACGAGTACAGGTCTGGCAAGGCTCGCGATGGCAAGCGGGGCACCAGTGCTGCCGGCCTTTATGGTTCGCGAGGGCTCCACGCTGCGCCACCGTATAACCATCCTGCCGCAGCTCGAAGCGGAGCGCTGCGCCGGCCGCCAGGAGTCAATACACGAAATCACTCAGCACGCCACCGCCGCCATAGAAACCATGGTGCGCCGCCATCCCGACCATTGGCACTGGATCCACCGGCGCTGGAAGACGCGGCCGCTTGGGGAAAAGCGTTTCTATTGAACACGCCGCCCGCGCCAGAGCCGTGAGCCTAAGGGTGCTATAGCTCTTGACAATCTCTTGGCTGGGTGCGATATAAGCTTCGCATTTGGGCGCCTTTGTTATGAGCGGCGCGGGGGGTCGTTGTTTAGGGAATCTCTCTCAGTTGATTTAAGGAGCTGTTGGGGGAGAATGCTGCCGGTTTTGGCTTGATGCGGTTATAGTCCGCCCGCTTGGGAGCTAATGGATCCGCGGCAGTAATTATCGCAGGGGTTGACCGCAGCCAGGGAAAGCATTAAGTAAGCGAAAATCGGTTTTTTGGGCCCGCGCATTGGTTTCGTGGCGGGTGGGTGTGCACTGCTAAAGCAGTGGAACTTCATCGTGGGGAGGCAACCATGGCACTCTTGGGCTTGAGGCAGTACAAGAGGTCGGCTTACCAGCGCGCAGCTTGGCGTGCCAATCGGATCGTGGCCGCGCTTACGCTTGTCGCTGTTGTGGGTTTGGCCGGTAGCGCTTACTGCCAGACGAACCCGTCACTGCTGCAGGAGGTAATCCACGGAGGGCCAGCCGGCGCGATGCTGCCGCGTCCCGAAACGCCAGTTCTTCAAGGCCTTCATATCACGGGCCTGTTGCAGAACACCTCGGGAATGTGGGTTGACCCCCACGGGGTTACGGTCAACAAGGTGCCGCTTCGTCCACCGACTAACCCCATTTTTCCCCCTGCACCGCTCTTTTATCCTGGAGAGTCGGCCACTAACTATCTCGCTACCGAGCGCACGCTGCTGCAAATCGATACCAACTACGATTTGGACAGCCGAAACCATTTCTTCCTGCGTTTCTGGGGCGTTTATGAGCCTCAGTACGCCTTCGACCAGAGTCAGCGCTCGTACGTCGCCGGTGCGGTCAACCTTAGAGGCAACCGGGAAGGCTGCTTCCCGTTGGGGATCCCGGGACAAGTCGGCGGAAGTCGTTGTACAGCCTCGTCGGCTGCCGACTTCTACAACCGGCTTGAGTTCCGCGAGGCCTGGTGGCGCCTTACGCTGGGACCCCTGCGCCTCTTCACGGGCCGCCAGATTGTCACGTGGGGTGAATCGCTCGCCTTCCGTATTGCTGACGTCGTGAATCCGCAGGACCTTAGCTGGAACCTGGGCTTCGCCAACCTCGAACAGTCGCGCATCCCGCAGTGGATGATCCATCCGATCCTCGAACTGCCGGAAATGGGCGTGTTCCAGCAGAACTTCTTCGAGGCGATTTTCATTCCTGCCTGGCAACCCTGCTACAACAACTGGGTTTACTCCGGTTATCCCACTAACCAAGATAGCGGTCAGATGGAAGGGTGCGACAGTATTAACCGCGGGGATGTCAACGGCGGCAGGTTCGACATCATGCTGCAGACGCCCTATGGAGGTCCCGTTAACACCGGTACCGCGAACGCGATCTTCCCGCAGTCCACGGTTGGTATGCTGACAACGCCGCCGGGCCAGTTCATTCATTTTCGTTATCCTGGGACGGCATTCTTCTCCGACTCGAGCTGGGGTATGCGCCTGCACAGCCTTATCGACCAGACTTGGGAAACCACGATGCTCTTCTGGCACGGTCATCAGTTTTTCCCAGCGGTCGGCCTGCAGCGCACTCCCGGATTCTTTGGTAAGAGAGGTCCGGATGGCCTTCCGTACCTGCAGCTCCTTCTGTTTAACCCGCAGCTAAACGACATTGGCCTGACGATGAACCGGCCGTTTAATCTGCCGGGTCATCTGGGAGATTTGCTGCCCTTCGTGCTCCGCACCGAAGGGGTATGGCAGGACCACACGCCTTTCACCACGCGCAATCCGGGCGCCGAGAGCGGTATCAAGTATTCCGGCACT
>JAJYVB010000023.1 GCA_021792265.1 Deltaproteobacteria bacterium
CTGCATGATGCTGGAGCCTTCACCGTAATCCTCGCCGACGATGATCAGTGCGCCTCCGGTCACGCCGCCGGAGGCCAAATTGGCGAGAGCATCGGAGGCGACATTAGTGCCGACAGTGGATTTCCAGGCTACCGCACCACGCAACGGGTAGTTCACCGAAGCCGCCAGCGTAGCCGCTGCCGTAGCTTCGGAGGTGCTGGCTTCAAAGTGGACTCCCAGTTCGTCGAGAATCGGCTGCGCATCTGCGAGCACATCCATCAGGTGCGAAATCGGCGCTCCCTGATAACCGGCAACATATGCGACTCCGGATTGCAGCAGCGCCTTGGTAACCGCCAGGATTCCTTCGCCGCGGAACTCCTCACCCTCACCAATCCGTAGTTTCTCTACTTCCTTGACAAAAGACCTCTCCGCCATCGTCTCTCTCCGGCCCCCTCAGACGCTCGATACCAATACCCAGCCTTCAACGCTAGCGCTTCTGCGTCAGGCCGGCACCAAGGCCAGCACCCGGCACGGACTGCCTGACCCGTTCGCAATTTTTAACGGCGCCGCTATGACGATGGTGCCGGTAGGGGGCAGTTGATCCAGGTTGGCGAGGCTGGCGAGCCCTAATCGGTTAGCACCATGCATAAGGTTGTGGCAGGGAAAGGGCGGATCGAAGGTAGCTCCACGTCCCGCGTCGGTCCCCACCGTCTCGGCGCCGAAGCCGGCGACGTTGCGCTCCCGGGCCAGAAAAGGAATCAGCTCCGGGTGAGGACCGGGCGTGTGCGCCCCGTCCTTCTTGAGGTTGAGAAAGCCTGCCTGACCGAGGCGTTTGGACCAGTCCGTCCGCATCAACACCCAAGAGCCCGGCGGGATGCGGCCGTGCTTCGCCTCCCACATCTCGATATGCTGGCGCGTCAATAAAAAATCAGGATTGTTCTGCGCCTCGTCGCTGACATCGATGACGCATGCCGGGGCGATAAATCTCTCCGGCGCGAGGGTATCAGTGGCGTTTTGCGGGTAATCCTTGCCAGTGACCCAGTGAACGGGAGCATCGAAGTGAGTACCCGTGTGCTCGCCGCATGAGATATTGTTCCAGTACCAAGCGGGACCGCGGCTATCGTACTTGGAAATTTCCTCGACGCGGAATGGCCATGATTGCCCCAGCTCAGGAGGTATCGACAGAAGGGGCGTGGACGGCGACAGGGTCTGCGTCAAATCCACTACTCTGATCCGGCCGCCAACGATTTCTCCGATCAATTTCTGCAGAACGTCGCTTGCCATCTGTTTTTCCCTTCCAGAAGTAACTTGATGCGGTGCCGGCCTCCGTTTTGATGCCCCGTCTTGTCAGCAGGTTGGTGAAAAAGCCATTTCACCAACCTGCCCCCTCACTGTAGTCTCTCCCGGAGGGAGAGAGCTAAAGGAAGGAAGCCGGTTTTTGCGCGGGGTGTTGAAGGTGAATTCCTCCAAGGCGTCAAAATCCCAGGTTTCTCAACACCATGTTAGAGCTTGCCCAAGGCGGCGAGAATCTTTTCGGGAGTTATCGGCAGCTCGCGCACGCGAACGCCGATCGCATTGTAGATGGCGTTCGCGATCGCCGGGGCTGGGACGATTAGACAAGGCTCCGCAAGGGCCTTGGCGCCAAAGGGTCCGCTTGGTTCGTTCGACTCGATGAACAAGCTCTTTATCTCGCCAGGCATCTCTATGGCCGTGGGTATCTTGTAATTCAGGAAATCCCCGGCCAGGCACGAGCCGGTTTCGCTGTCAAATACCAGGTTTTCCATCAGCGCAAAGCCCATCCCTTGCTGAAATCCTCCCTCCACCTGCCCCTCCGCGCCCAGTGGGCTGATTACCCGGCCGATGTCGTGGGCAAAAAGCGCGCGAAGCGGGCGCACTTCACCGGTTTCGGTATCGACTTCCACTTCGACGAATTCCGCGGTAGCAGGCGACGGATTCGAGGCCGGTGCCAGAGAAGAGGTCCCCAGGATTGTTCCTTTGTCAGCGATTGGTGTCCGCTGATTGCCTTCCAAACCCAGGGTCAGAGCCGGCGCACCGGCAAGCTCGACAACCTCGGCGATCGGGATTTCTTTCGCGCGTGAGCCCTTTAACCGGACCCGGCCATTGACGACTTCCAGGTCATCCGGGGAAGCACCGAAAAGCTGGCTGGCAACTTCCAGAAGCCGCTTCCTGGCCGACCCGGCAGCAACCTTAACCGCGTTGCCGGCCGAGTAAGTCACTCGGCTTGCGTGGGTGGGAGCGTCAAAGGGGACTGTTTGCGTGTCCGCGTACGCGATTCTTACCGCGTCCGCCGACACACCCAGTTCTTCAGCAACAATCTGGGAAAGAACCGCATTCTGTCCGCATCCCATGTCGACCGTCGCGATGGATAAGTCGGCGGTCCCGTCTACGTTCAGCTTTACGATGGCTCCTGAATGTTCGTAGATACCCGGAAACCCGACGCATCCGCTGACCCACAGCGGCTGGCAGGCAAACCCTATGCCCCGCTTTTTCGTTCCGCTGCCAGACCCGGCGGACTGCCGCTTGGACCATTCGAACTCTTGCGCGCCGCGCTTCAAACACTCATCCAACCGATAGGTAGACAGCGTGAAATTCGGATTGAACGGATGCGGATCAGCCTCCCGGTGCGCATTTTTCAGGCGGAACGCGATGGGATCGAGCTTCAGTTCTTCGCAAATCTCGTCGATTTGCGACTCTACGGCGAAGGCTCCCTGAGGACCGCCGTAACCGCGAAATCCACCGCCGATCATGTTGTTCGTGTAGACGGCACAGCCTTCCCACTTCACATCGGGGCAACGGTAAGTGAGAAGGAAACCCATCAGGCCATGAACCGGCAGCACCACTGCGCCGTGGGTCGCGTGAGCCCCGGTTTCCAGGATGCTTTTCGCGTAGCGGGCAGTGAACGTTCCGTCTTTCTTGACGCCCGTCCTAAGCTGGACCTTCACCGGGTGGCGAGCGGTAGTGATGAAATCCTCATATCGCGTCTGCTCAATCCGTACCGGGCGGCCGCTTTTCAGGCTGAGTAGCGCGCATACCGGCTCGATGTAACCGAGATCCAGTTTTCCTCCGAAACCGCCGCCGATATAGCGCGGCTTCACCACCCTGACCTTGCTAATCGGAAGTCCCAGTGCGAAAGCCAGCTTTTCCTGGAGACCGAAGATATGTTGCGTTGAGGACCAAACTGTCAGATCGCCTTGCCGATCGCTATCCACCACGCAGACCCTCGGCTCCATGTAGCAAGTGTGAACCCGCTGCGTCTGATAGGTGTTCTCGAAGACGTAATCAGCCTGCTTGAAACCCTGCTCGACGTCGCCAAAGCCGAAGGAGAGGTTTACCGCAACGTTATTCGGTGCGTGCTCCCAGATTTGGGGCGCACCGGGTCGCATCGCTTCCCCGGGATCGAACACGGCGGGCAAAACATCATACTCGACATCGATAAGCTCGAGCGCTTCCTCTGCGATTTCGAGCTCGGTCGCTGCCACGGCCGCCACCGGCTCGCCTGCGAAGCGGACAGTGTCGCTCAGGATGAGCATGTCCCGCACCATGCCGGGATCAAGATTGGGCGCGAAGAAAACCGAGTGATATTTGATCTGGGGAACTGCGGACGGGGTCAGCACTGCCTTAACGCCGGGCAGTTTCTCCGCTTTGGCAGTATCGATACGAACGATGCGCGCGTGGGCGTAAGGACTGCGCAAAAGCTTGCCGTGGAGCATCCCGGGAAGCCGAACGTTGACAGGGAACCCTTTGCCGCCGGTCACCTTATCGTAGGCATCCGGGGACCGTACTCTCTGGCCAACGACGCTCAGTTCCGACATCGTCCCGATCCTTGTACGAAATCCGCCGCTGCTAGTGTAGTATCCCGCAAATAACTTGAAGAACCAACTCGGCTGGAATGAGATTCTTCGCTTTGCTCAGTTTGCTCAGAACGACAGAAACGCGCGTTTCTATTGTCGTTCTGAGCGCAGGCTGCCGAAGCGAAGAATCCCATGCCAGTAATGACCGCCATAAACTTATTAACGGGGCATCACGCTAGCGGGCAGCCAGCCCGATTGCCTCGACGATCTTCCGGTAACCGGTGCAGCGGCACAGGTTGCCGGCGATCGCTTGCCGAATCTGCGCTTCGGTAGGAGAACGGCTGTTCAGCAGAAAGGCCTTGGCCGCCATGATCATTCCGCAGGTGCAATAACCGCATTGCACAGCACCGGCCTCAATAAAAGCCTGCTGCAGCGGATCGAGCTTGCCATCGCGTGCCAGTCCCTCGATGGTCGTGATTTTCTTTCCCTCCAGGGTCATCGCATAGGTCATGCAGGAATAGACCGCCCGATCATCGACCAGAACCGTGCAGCAGCCGCAGCCGCCCGTGTCGCAGCCTTTCTTTGCTCCGACCAGCCCCAGCTCGCGCCTCATCACTTCGAGTAACGTCGCGTGGGGCGCCACGGCGACTTCGTAGCGCTCGCCGTTGAGCTCAAGATTGATGACCTGCTTCATTGTGCTATCCCAACCCGGCTGCCTTTTCCCGGATGTTTAGGAACCGCATCTAGCCAAACTCCAGGCCAAGCCGCGCCAGCGCCCGGATTAGCGCCCTGCGCGCCAGCACTTTCGCGGCCGTTGCCCGATACCGCGCCGAGGCGCGATGATCCGAAATCGGATGCACGTCATGCGTGACCGCCTGGGCGGATTCGTCCAGAAGTTTTGCGCTCAGCCGCGAGCCTTCCAGGTACGTCTCGCACGTCGCCGCCCGCACTGGAACACCACCTATCCCACCTCCAAAGGCGACAACCGCCCCCCGACATAACCCTTCCTCGTCGATGGTGACGCGGACGCCGACGTTGAGCAGAGCCAGGTCGTTAGCGTTGGTCTCGAGTTTAAGGAAGGCGCTGGCGGATCTGTCGGGCAGTTTCGGCACGATCACTTCGGCGAGAAATTCGCCCTTTCCAAGCGCATGCCGGAAGTAGTCCAGGAAAAATTGCTCAAGCTTTATCTCCCGGCGCCCACCAGGACCTTGGGCGACTACGGCACCACCAAGAGCTATTAGAGCTACCGGAAGGTCGAACAACGGATAGGCGCTAGCCGTGCTGCCTCCGACTGTGGCTGCATTCAGTATCTGAGGCGGTGGGTACTCAAGAGCATCTGCAATAGCTCCGAGTTCGGGCCTGCCTTTTACAGGACTAGCGTCCAACAGTTCCCGAAACGTCGCCATCGCACCAATGGTCAGGGAGCCGCCTTGAGGCTTAACGTAATCTAGGCCAGCCTTTTGCAGGCTGATCAGAGCCTCCATCTTCGACATGAGGCCGCGCGCAGCCAAGCCGTGGAGAAAAGTCCCACCCGCCAGCAAGACGGCCGCTTCTCCATACCTGGTGAGCAGCTCTACGACTTCCTGACTGCTCTCGGGACTACGGTATTGTTTGAAAGGTGCGGCTGCCATTCGCGATCGCCCGGCCGGATCCCGAGCAGCCACCGGCCCCTAAGTGTTCGCTCGTGTCACTACGTCCCGCAGGCAGACGGGAACTTTCGCTTGAACCAGTGCTGCAACCCCAAACCGTTTATACGTCGCAGACATTGCCAAAGCAACCTAGCGTTGCGGGCCATGTGTAACGCATTGATCGCAGGTAAAAACGCTTGAGCGATGGTGAAGGAATTATTACAGAAAGTTGCGGATCGTGAGGCGCTCGCGCTCTTTGTTGCTTTTCGAGGGTGGCGGCCGCTTACGAGCGGACAGCTTTGGCCGGATGCTCGCGATTAGCACCGCCGCAGACGCTCTCCGGGTCCATGCGTGGCCGCAAATCGCGCGCGCACGCGGTTTTCGAACGATTCTCCGACCGGCGCGAAATCGGCAGGACGCAATGGTGGATGGCGCAGTCCGATGCGAACTCGTCTCTTCTGTTCAGCACATCTTATTATTATGGCGGCAAAGGGGAATTGACAGGTGTCTGAAAATTCAGCTACACGCGGTCTTTGGCGGTTTCGCTGCCAAGGCGAAGCAGGACCGGTCAAACGGCGTTGCAGAAGATGCCTTTGCCCTCAAAACCCGGCTCCAACTCGTGTTTGCAAAGCGCGTGACGCCTGTGCGAGTCTGAATCGAAAGTTAAAAATGACGGAAATTCCGGTTGAATTGCCGCTCGCGCTGATTCCATTTACCACGGCGGAGTCGCTCGGCCTGCGGCGCTTCGGTTCAATCAACGGTCTCGCATGGTTCGCCAACACGGCCGGCTCCTTTGTGGGCCCGGTCCCGATAGGACACACCTTCGACGTCGCGCACAGCTACCGCCTCGGTTTCGAGCTGTTCCCTGTGTTCCTGCCGTGCGGGGCGGCCGTGACGACGGCGTGCCGGCCTTTTGAATCCGAGCCAACCCGTTTCGTAGGCCAGCAGGCAGTCGCATAGCCGGTTAGGTGCGATGACGGCACATGAACGACGTGCGTGGCTGGTCGTGGCCACGCTTTTCACCACGCTGCTGTTCGTTTTCGGCGCGGCGTTTTTCACTGCCGGAATCTTCTTTACGCCGCTGATTCACCAGTTTGGCTGGAGCCGTGCCGAACTTTCGGCTGTGACCAGCGCCCTTTTGGTGACGACCGGCCTCAGTGCACCGGTCTTCGGATGGATTCTCGATCAGGTAGACGCGCGCGTGCTGATGACCGCCGGCGTGGCACTATCCGGTGTCGCCTTTGTGGGCGCAAGCCGAATACATACCTTTGCCGCGCTGTTTATCTTTTACATCCTGCTCGGTCTGGGTGTGGGCGCGTCGAGTCTACTGCCCGCGACATTTGTCGTTGCCAACTGGTTCGAGGCAGGAAGAGGACTGGCGATGGGAATAACCACCGCCGGAACATCAGTCGGCGGCATGGTCATGACCCTGGTCGCTAACTGGGCGATCCGATTTGGCGGATGGCGATTCGGTTTCGTGCTTCTGGCTTTGCCGATGTTCGTTATCGTGATACCGCTCGTGGCGCTCACCTTGCGCAGCCGGCCGGCGGAGCGCGACCCTCGAAACGTTTATGGCAACAACGATTTGCCTGGTTTGGAGGTTGGTCCTGCCCTGTGCACGCGCTCATTCTGGATGCTCTCTATCGGGCAGTTCTGCTTTGGTTACGTCGGGCCTGGCGCCGTGCTGCATTTGGTGCCCTATCTCATCGGGATAGGCTACTCCGTAAACGCGGGAGCGCTGGCGTTAAGCTTGATGCTCGGCTTTATCTCGGTGGGCAAGCTCCTGTTCGGGTGGATTGGAGACCAACTGACCGGGCGTGCCTCACTGGGCCTCGACTTCATCACGGCAACGGTAGGCTTAATCCTGTTACTCGCAGCGCGGCATCCGGTGGCTCTCTGGGCCATGGTGCCGATCCTCGGCTGCGCGGTCGGTTCGCCAGTGGCGTTGATGCCGATGGTAACTGCCGAGTCTCTGGGCCTTAAGCGCTTGGGATCCCTGATCGGCCTGAGCAACCTTCCGTACACGATTGGCGCGGCCCTTGGTCCCATCATGTCGGGCCATATTTTCGACCTTACGCACAGCTACACGATAGCCTTTGAGGTTTTTATTGCTCTTGCGATTGTTGGAGCAGCGGCTTCGTTTGCGTGCCGCGATTTGGCAACCGAGCAGGCATACGCCGCGGAACGCGCCAAGGGACCGGCTGCCCGAGCGGCGGCCAGTATGCATCATTAGCCAGAAGCCGACCCACCGTCCCTGCGGAAATCGGATCTGAAACAAAGGTCTGAAGCAAAGGACTGTGCGGTCAACGGCGTTGAGTCTTGGGTGGGAACGCGAGCTATCGGTTTGCTGCGAGCACCAAGCCAAGAGGTAGCGTTCGATCTTTCAAAATACGGAATCTGGCATGGCCGCGGCGAGAGGCACCCGCGGATTCATCGGCGAAACGGCCCAAACAAAGCAGCCACAGCCATAATGCCGTTGCTCCTCAAAACCTCAACTATTTAGTCTTGGGCGTGATGCTCGCGACGCCGAGTCGTGGCTCCGGCGGGAGACGCTTTCGCGTCGAATAGCCGGGCGCGCGGCGCTTGACGTACTTCGAGACGAGGATGCCGTCCCAGAATTGCGAGCGCCTCTGGAAGAGCTGGGTGCCGGCTACCGGAGCCCAAGTGAGGTGCAGGAATCTTTGGCTGGGCGGCGACAAATTCCCTCAACACTTGCGTCGCGGCTCCTATTTGTGCTGAATTGAGATACAACCCGAAGCTAAAAACAGGAATCCCTATTCCATGGCCGTTGACTGGTTGAGCCCCACGGTTGCGGAGGAGGTGCGCTCCGCAATACCTCGCAATTACAACGCCGCGACCCATTTCATAGATCGCCACCTCCGCGAAGGACGCGGCGAGAAGATTGCCATAATCGACGACCGAGGCAGCTACAGCTTCGCGCAATTGGTGCACAGGGTAAACCGGGCGGGCAATCTGCTAAGGAGCTTGGGCATCGCGAGAGAGCAGCGGGTGATGCTGTGCGTGGCGGACGGAATCGATTTCGTCGCGCTGTTCTGGGGTGCGGTGAAGATTGGCGCGGTACCGGTGCCGGTCAGCACATTGCTGAAACCGGCCGATTACGATTTCATATTGCGCGACAGTCGCGCGCCGCTCTTGGCTGTGTCGGCTCCGCTACTAGATACCCTGAGGCCGGTGCTGAACGACCAGCCTGATCTTCAGACGGTGCTCGTCTGCGGCGTGCCGGACGTCCGGGGGCCTCGACTGCGCGCTTTCGACGCGCTTTTAGACTCGGCGGACGAGCGACTCGAACCGGTGCCGACCGTGGCCGATGACACCCTTTATTGGCTTTACACCTCGGGTACCACCGGAAAACCCAAGGGCGCCGTGCATCGGCAAGACGACATGCAGCATGCGGCGGAACTGCATGGACGCAAGGCGCTCGGGATCAACGAGAGCGACGTGATCTTCTGCGCCTCCAAGCTGCCGTTTTCCTACGGGCTGCTCTGCGCCCAGGCGTTTCCATTACACGTTGGTGCCACCACGGTGCTGACGGCGGAGCGCCCAACGCCAGAGGCCTTGGCCCTGTTGATAGAGCGGCACCGGCCGACGGTCTTTTGTGCAGTACCCACCCTCTTCGGGCGCATCGTGGCTGACCTCCAGTTCGACCCTCTAAAAGTGGGCAGCCGGTTGAGGCTCTGCGTATCGGCGGGCGAACCTCTACCAGAGGCTATTTCGCGGGCCTGGGCGGAGCGCTTCGGCGTGGAAATTTTCGACGGAATCGGCGCTACTGAAGTCCTAATCATATTTATCAGCAATCGTCCCGGCGAGCTTCGCTACGGCACGAGCGGCAAGCCCGTACCGGGTTGTGCGGTGCGCCTGGTCGATTCGCAGGGTGTCGAGGTCAGCGCCGGCGAGGTCGGCGACCTATGGGTTTCGACTCCCTCGAACGGCGCTGGCTATTGGAACAACCGGACGGCATCGACGCGCGCCTTTGTCGGCGCCTGGTTTCGCACCGGCGACAAGTATTGGTGCGACGGCGACGGTTACTACCATTATGCGGGACGCTCCGACGACATGCTAAGGGCGTACGGGATGTGGATCTCTCCGTTCGAAATAGAGTCGGCTCTACTCGCTCACCCAGACGTTCTTCAGGCGGCGGTGGTAGCCGTACCGGATTTGCAGGGACTCCCGAGGCTTAGGGCCTTCGTGATACTCAGGCCGGGTGTGGAGGGTAGGCCGGAGCTTGCCGAGCAGCTAAAGTCATGGCTTAGGGAACGGCTGGCGCATTTCAAATGTCCGCACCAGATCGAGTTCCGCAGTGAGCTGCCGATGACGTCAACCGGCAAGATTCAACGCTTCAAGCTGCGCGAGGAAGCGCAGCCGGGCTAAGAAGCGCATCCCGTCCGGCTCGGAAAAAGGAGAGGGCCATTCGTCGAGTTCGCCGGCCACTATTATCAGCCAGGAGCTGTCGGTGATGGCAACCCGATGCCATCCGGCAGAGGATACAGATATTCTGCGCAACACTTAGGCGACTTATCTCGACCCTGCGCAGAATCCGCCCGACAAGCGGCGCTACGGGTCGAAGGCGGTGAACAATGCTTGTTAAGGAGCCTCGGTTCCTCAAGCAGTTCCCGGCGCGGATCGAGGTCGGACGTGAGAGCCACGAGGAGGTCCGCGAGCGATGGAAGGAGTTAGGGCTGGATGGAACGCCTTTCTGGCGCGGGGCGCTAAAGGGGTGAGAGTGCTAGCCCTGAATCCTGCACCTGGGAGAAACTAATTAGCGGAGAGTGAAACGTGAGTAGTACCAAAGACGCTCAAAAACTTGAGGCCGCGCCATCTCGGAAACCAAGGCACGATAGCTCGGGCGCAAATGTAGTCGAGGCCGCAAAAAAGCTGGGTCCGGTTCTGCGCGAACGTAGCGCCGAGACCACTCAGTTGCGCCGGCTTCCCGACGCGAGCTGGGAGGACCTGATCGATACGGGGATTCTGCGCGCGCTTCAGCCGGCACGCTGGGGCGGCGCCGAAGTGCATCCCAACGAACTTTTCTCCGCCGTGATCGAGATCGCGCGCGCCGAAGGCAGCACCGGCTGGGTGACCGGCATTATCGGTGTCCATCCCTGGCATACCGCGCTTTTCGCCAACCGGGCGCAGGAGGAGATGTGGCGCGATGAGCCCGCGGCCATGAATTCATCGTCATACGCTCCCACGGGCAAGGCGGAGCGGGTTAGCGGCGGATATCGCCTCAGCGGCCGATGGTCCTTCTCGAGCGGATGCGACCACTGCCAGTGGATCAATCTCGCCGCCATCAGTGGAACGGTCAGCGTCGAAGGAAACGAGATGCCGGATCTTCGCTCCTTCCTGCTGCCCCGCAAAGATTACAAGATCGATGACAACTGGTTCGTGGCGGGACTTTCTGGTACGGGGAGCAAGGACATCCTCGTAGACGGGGCTTTTGTCCCCGAATACCGAAGCCTGTCGCATTGGGATGACAAGCTGGGAATAGAGCTGCCCGGATGGGAGCTGAATACGGCGCCGTTGTACCGGCTGCCATGGGCGGTGATGTTCATCAGCGGGCTGGCCTCCGCGGCGCTCGGCGCCTCACTCGGATTTCTCGACACCTGGACCGAAATCTCCAGAACGCGCAGGGCCGGTTTCGGCGGCGATGCCAGAGACGATCCATACACCCAACAAATTGCCGCAGAGGCTGGCTACACCATCAATACCAGCATCCTGAGGCTCCATCGGGACTGTGAAGAGATGATGGAGATGGCGCACGCGGGCGAACCGTTCTCGCTCAAGCAGCGGGCCCGTTTTCGCTACAATGCGGCGCGTTCGGCGCAACTGGCGGGCCGCGCGGTCGAAAGCCTTTGGGAAGTGAGTAGCGGACGTAAGAGCTTCCTCGACCATCCGCTCCAGCGCCGTTACCAGGACATCAAGACCATGCTCGGCCACGCGGGACTCAATCCCAAGGTCCCGGGCAAGTTCCTGGGCGCGATGGAATTGGGGAATCAGGTGCTTAACGCGATCCTGTAAAGGCTGGGTGGGCGAGCAACAGCGATGACTTACGAAACTGTCAAACTCGAAAAGCTTGACCCCGCGATCACGCTCTTTACCCTGAACCGTCCGGATCGTCTCAACTCGTGGAACGTGCTCATGCGCGACGAGATGGCGCAGGCGGTCCGCGAGGTGGTGCGCGACGACGCGGTTCGCGTGCTGATCGTGACCGGCGCAGGCCGGGCATTCTCCGCGGGCGAGGACGTGCGCGGAATGGAAGGACTGAAGCAGGCGGGCACGAAAGTCGCCCGCCGAGTCGCGCGCGGCATCCACAACGTCTTCGACGAGCTGGAGGCAATCGAGGTGCCCGTGATCGCCGCGTTAAACGGCGTGGCGGCGGGCGGCGGACTGGAGCTGGCGCTATCTTGCGACTTTCGAATCGCGGCAGACACCGCACGGTTGGGTTTTCCCGAAAATAATGTCGGGCTTATCCCCGGGTCCGGCGGATGCTCCCGGTTGGTCAAGCTGCTCGGCCCGGCCAAGGCCAAGCGACTAGTTATGACCGGCGAGATGATTAACGCTGCCGAGGCGCTCAAGCTTGGCCTGGTCGATGAAGTAGTGCCCTCGGCTGAGCTTAACGAGCAGGTGATGGGGTTCGCGCGAAAGCTGGCGGCCAAAGCGCCGCTCGCGCTGGGGCTGGCCAAGCTGGTGATCAACGCCTGCGTCAACGCTGACCTGGAGACCGGCCGCAACCTGGAGCGGCTGGCTCAAAGCGCGCTCAAGCATTCCGAGGACCATCTCGAGGGCGTCCGCGCGTTTGTCGAAAAGCGGTCGGCCGCCTTTAAGGGCAGATAACCGCGCCATGGCGCGGAGTCGAGATGCGCATGGTTCTTGAGGGCGACTCCACACACGCCCCGATCGATCTGCCCCTGCTCAAGGCGGTCGCCCGCGCGCAGAGGTGGTCCCAGGATCTGATCTCGGGCCACGTGCGGTCGGTCTCTGAGATGCGAAGCGGGAACAACTCGATCGCCGCTGCGTACATCGGCTGCTTCGGCTCGGATTTCTGTCGCCGCGGATCGTGGAGGCGACCGCCGAAGGCCGCCAGCCACCTGACCTCACCGTGATCGGTTTCACCCGCCGGGTCGACCTCCCCCTGCTCTGGCGCGAGCAAGAACAGGCGCTCGGCATCCACTGATTCAATCCCAGGGTTGCACCGCTGCGCCTGCCGCGCGAGTAAGCTGTGAGGCTGTTCAACCGAAAACAGCGAGGCCGGACCCTTTCTAGGAGCTCGGCCCAAACGGCGTTAGTAGCCCGCCGCGAGACTACTTCGCGGCCTTCGCCTTGCGAGTACGCACGGCCTGCTTGCCCCGCGCGGCTGAACCGTAGCGCTTCTTGAAGCAGGCGCGGCAGCGGGCGTCGCGTCTTTTCTTGAAGGAGGGACAGAGATCGTCGCTGCCGCAGTATCGGCAGACCAGCTTCTCTGTCTTGGTCGCAAAGCGCGATGCGTGCAGTCGGGCCTTCCTGGTTTTTGAGGTCAGAGCAGCCTGCGGCTCGGTAGCTACAGGTCTCGGTTCGGTGCTCATCTGATGTCTCCTTTCAGGGCGACGCTCCAGCGCCGCCGCCGTGAGCAGTCATTGCTCTGCTGCGGCGCTGTTGGAAGGAGATCGCGCGCCTGTGGAGGCGATGGTCAGGCGAATCACGGGCCGATTCAGCGGCTGCCCTTCGAGGCGGACCTGGGCAAATCGCGGCGGGATAGGTTTTGCCAAATTCTGGCGCTTAGCGCAGAAAAGGCCTTCTCCGGGTCCCTACGCGAGCGCAAATCGCGCGAACACGAGCGCCTTGCGCACAATTCTCGGAAATGTCCGAAAATTGAGAGACCGGGTGGTGGATGACGCAGTCGGATGCGAGGCGCTCTCCGTCAACCGGTTGACGAGGCGGTTGGCGCTCCGGCAATAGATCAAACGTCGTTATTTTACGGCGTGTTCACCCTTCTCGCTCCTTAAAACCTGATCCGCACGGATGCCTTGATGGTTTCGAGCGCCTGGCGATAGCCTGCCTTCATGACTACGTTGGGCGCCAGCACGGTTGCGCTCGCCGGCAGCGAACCCCAAACCCGCACCGCACTGGTGCTGGAGGCGATCGCGCTGCGTCATCACATCGCCGTGCTGCAGCGCAGAGGAACTCGCCGTCCCTGCTTGCGCCGCTAAGATCGGCTGTTCTGGATCTTGATGTCTTGATGGTGGCCAAACTGGCGCGAAAGACTGCCGATCGTCCGGCCGCAGACCGTCTTGCGCTGGCGCCGTGATGGCTGGGCCAAATTTTGGAGATATCGTTCGCGTGGTCGCTGGCGAGGTGGGCGCCCGAGGGTTTCTCGCGAAGTCCGCGGCTCGATCATCCGGATGGCCCAGGAGAACTTTCTATGGGGGCTCCACGGATCCATGGAGCTCCCAGGTAAAATTCTCGCGATATCGGCTCAGTAGATCAGCACACTTCGCTTGGTGCTAGCTTGAACAAGGCCATTCATGTGATGCAAGAAACGGATGGCAACGACAATGAAATCATGACCCTTGTCAAGCAATTCAACTACCCATTTATCTACGACTCGAGTCTCAAAAAAAGCCTGGCTGACATTCAAACCTGTCGCCCATCTCTGCGCGGCCTACCCTGGTCGCGCGTGCCCGTGCTGCTACAAGTGCGGGACAGTCGCCGTATACCAAAGACCGAACACCTGTCGCGGGAGTTCAATTGCCAACGGATGCGACCGCCGCCGGGCCTTGCTCGAATTGCCCGATTCCGCCGCACCGGGCGATGAAGAATAGCAGTGCAAGCGCCGGTAACGTCACGACCGTGCTCAGCAGGAAGAACCGCACCCATCCAAGTTGCTCGGCAAGCACGCCGCCAGACGACGCCACCATCGTGCGCCCTACGGCCGCAAGCGAGGATAGCAGCGCGTACTGGGTGGCGGTGAAGGCAGGCGAGCAGAGGTCGGAGAGATAGGCGATCAGCGCCGCGCCCGCCATCGCGCCGGTCAGATTCTCGGCGGCGACGCACAGCGCGAGATAGTCGAGGCGGTGGCCACCCACCGCCTGCAAAACGTAAAAAAGGTTGCCCGCGGACTGGAGCAGGCCGCACAAGAAGAGCGAGCGCACGACGCCGAGCCGCGCCGTCACAACTCCGCCGACGAGCGCTCCGATGACGGTCGCGAGGAATCCGAACAGCTTGGAGACGGCGGCGATTTCGTCAAGCGAAAAGCCGAGCGAAACGTACAACGGCATGGCCATCACGCCCGCCATCGCCTCGCCCAGCTTGTAGCCGGGAACGAAGAGCAGGATCAGCAGCCAGCGCGGGCGGCGCATGAAGTCGGCGAACGGGCCGCTCACTGCAGTCGCGAGCCATTGCGCGAACGCGTTGCGTTTGCTGGCGCGAGCCGCACGCGCCGGCTCGGTGGGTACGGCCGGCTCGGGACCGAAAATGAACACCAGCATCCCGACTCCGAGCAACGCCGCCATCGTCGCGTACGCCGCGAACCACCCAGCGCGCTCGGCGACCGCCAGGGCGCCCGCGCCCGAGACCAGCATCGCGATGCGGTATCCGGTCTGGATCATCCCCGCGCCTGGGCCTTGTTGAGTCAGCGCCAGGATTTCGACCCGATAGGCGTCAATCACGATGTCCTGGCTTGCCGAAAGAAACGCGACAAGAAGCGCGAGCGCCCCCATCACGGCCAGGCCGTCATGACGGGGATTGCAGCGGCCCAACCAAAGGGTAGCTACAATTAAGGCGAGCTGAATAGAAATTCCCCACCCGCGCCGCCGCCCCCAGGGGATCGGCGGCGGCAGTCGGTCGATCAGAGGTGACCATGCGAACTTGAAGGCGTAGGGCGTGCCGACTAGGGCGAAAGCGCCAATTGCTGCCCGGCTCACGCCGGCGGTAGCGAGCCAAGCCGAGAGTGTTGAAAAGGTAAGGAGCAGCGGCAGACCGCTGGCAAAGCCCAACGGCAGGATCAGCGGCACCGGCCGCTCGGTATACACCGCGAGCCATCGGCGCCAGCCGCTCACGCCCGAGCTCTCCGCCTAATGCGTCGCATCCCTGTATCGTACACCGTCTGGATCGCATCGCAATTTGTAATGGATAGCGCCGCATCCAATGCGACGCGAAGCGGCGTGATCATTACCATGTCTCTGTCAGTTCGGGGCGCGTTCCTTTGCGAAGCTCGAAATTGAGCGTCACTGCGCCAACGTCCGCTGTTCTTGGTCAAAACTCCGACGACTGCGAAAAAGCTGGAGTTTCTTGACCGGGTTGAATAGCGTCGCTCGAATGTTGAGTACCGTTCGAACCCTGCTGTGGTTGATCTTATTTCGGTTTCGTCGCCGAGGTTCCTTGGAACTGGAGCATCTCGCCCTATGTGCCTCCTCAAAACCTAAACTGCGTATGAGTATCGTCCCGGACGCTCTGATCGCATCTGGCTATGGCGACGCGTGAACTTGATGAGGTGGACTTCGCATTGTGGTAGAGGCTACGAGCCGAGCGCGACTCGTTCTCGGCAGCGAGCGCGGTTCGGGTCCGCGGTTCATTTCGTGCGGCCGGAAGCCCTCCGTCTGGCGGCTTCGCAACGCGCGCAGGCCAGCGCCAGGGCTTCGAAATCACCAATGAACCGTGGAATACGGGATCGTAAACGCGCTCGCGAATCAGCGGCAGCAAGTCGACGATCCGGTTGCGAACAAGCGCCAACGCGGGCGCCAGCTACCGGAGGGTCTCACCGAGTTCCCGGAGTCGCGTTGCTTCGAAGGGCCTTCTTCGTCCACTAGCGAAGAACCCTGACTTGATCCCTTCACTATACGCACGTATAGTGCCGAACGATGACGGGTCGAGCGCTGGCGTCGGCGCGACGCAGGGCCGGGCTTACGCAAGCGGCACTCGCAGAAAAGATCGGTGTAACCGCCAATACCGTCGCGCGATGGGAGCGTGGCGAGATGCGGATCGGTCAACCGGAGATCGTCGAAACCGCCCTTAAACACCGAAAGAAGCTGAATATGTCAGCCTACGATCGAACGATACAGTTGGGACGTGAGCGCAACGTTATCGCGCTAGCCCTTCTGAAGTGTTGCGTGGACTATCTGCTCAAGTGTGGTCGCGACGCCGAGTTCCACGCCACGGCCGTTCTGGGTGGGATGCCTGTGATCAACATACGCTCACTCACCGCAATGGGACTAATCGAGAAGGTCAGCGCGTCACAACGGCACGTCTACTATAGGATGCCCGACTTCGAAGGAATCGAGCGGGCTCTCCGGGATCTGAACGTCCCCATAGGCTGAGCGTTTCTGCGCGGCCGACCCGCCGAACGCCGGAACCAATGAGAGTTCCAAATCCCGTCATCGCCGTCATCGCTGACGAACTGCAGAAACATTACACGCATGCCGAGCTAAATCGTTTGTTCATGGAAGCCGGCGCACCTGGGGAAGTTCCTGAGGGCAATAAGCTGGTCAAATGCACCGAATGGCTGAAACGGATCAATCGGGCAGAAATTTCCGACCCGTTATCAGTCTTAGGCGCTCTTCTTGAAAACTACATGGAGGTCGAGATAGGCGAGGACTATCCGGAGGAGTGGACTTCCACTTGGAAATCGGGCCGCGAACGCGTGGCGCAGGCGCTCGCGAAAAGTGGCCTTAATTATCACCGGGGTGGAAACATCCTGATAGCCGGCACCTCCGTTCCGGTCCGATCACTCGACCAAATCTTGCGGCAGCGCGACCTTCCTGCCGTCATGGAGGAGCTCGGACGCATCGTCGAATCTGAAACCAAGCCCAAAGAGGCCGTAACGGCAGCCTGCGCAATGATGGAATCGCTGTGCAAGGTGTATATTGCCGACGAAAAACTCGAAATGCCGGCGGACCAATCGATCAAGTCGCTTTGGAAAGTGGTCAGCAAGAATCTGAGCTTGGATCCTGCTTCAATCGAGGATGATGACCTGAAGAGAGTTCTTTCTGGCCTCATCTCGATAGTCGATGGGCTGGGTAGTTTCCGTTGTGCTTACCGAAAACTCAAACCCTGACGTAGTGATGGTGTAGCCCGCCGAGCACGGGCAGCGCGGCGACATTGCCGACCCTCTGCACCCGCCGGAATTCCGGCGCGTCCTTGTCCAGCGACAGATGGGTCCGAACCTGGTTGTAGTAGGAAGCGTAGGCATTTAGGACTCGGTGGAGGTGCGCCTCGCCGAACACAATCAGGTGGTCGAGACATTCACGCCGAATCGATCCGATGAGCCGCTCAGCATGGCCGTTCTGCCACGGCGAGCGGGGTGCGGTCGGACGATCGCGGATCCCCATCGCACGTACGCGACGGACGTAAGCCGGACCGAATGTCCCGTCGCGATCGCGGATCAAGTGCCCAGGCGCTTCGTTCCAGGGAAAGGCTTCCGTCACCTGTCCCGCGATCCACTCGGCTGTCGGATGGGAGGTCACGTTGACCGTGGCCAGCCTTCTGCGGCCATGGTGGAGGATCACCAAGCCATAGAGGAGCTTGAACGAGATAGTCCGCACGACGAACAGATCGATGGACGCGATGCCGGCTGCGTGATTACAAAGAAACGCCTTCCAACCTTGCGACGTTGGTCGCCCGGCCCTGTCCATGTACTTGGCCACTGTCGATTGGGCTACATCGACCCCTAACATCAGCAGTTCGCCGTGAATCCGCGGCGCGCCCCACAGCGGATTCTCTCTGCTCATCTGACGAATGAGAGACCGGATCTCGCGATTGATCTTTGGCCGTCCACCGCGCCAGCGAGACTTCCACCGCCAGTAAGCTTGAAAGCCGCGCCGCTGCCAGCGGATCACCGTCGCGGGCTTTAAGATTACGATTGCTTCCAAAACTGATGGGAACAGTCGGTACAGCCAGACGAAGATCAGCCGATCGATGTTCCGCAGCCGCACCCGAGTTTGCGAGCTGCGGCTCAAGACGATGACCTGTTGGCGCAGGAGAATGTCTTCGGCCTCAAGGCCCGCCCGCGACTTGAAACGGGAGCGCACAAGAAGCAGGAGCCGAATCAGGAACGCGCCCATCGCCGGTTCCAGTAGCACACCTGTAAGGCCCCGTCACTCCGGATGAGGTTTTCGGCAACCACAGGCGAAAATTATCGATAGCCGCCCTTACGGTTGAGCCTGAGCTATCGCAGTGCCCCAGATCGAACCGAACAATGGGAACTGGGTTGCGTACTCGGCGCCGAGCCAAACGCTGGTGTCGCTCGGATCGGTACCGGCACCCGAATAATCGCCCCAGCGCGGCGGCGAGACTGTATAGGGAGAGTCGCCGGCCCGGAACAGCGAAAAGTTGGTCAGCACGTTGCTGTTACCGAAGAGCTGGGAGCCGGCGTAAGCCGACGCGTAGGAACTGCTCGACGAGCCCGAGAAAGCCGCGAAAAGGTCGCCAGCCGCGTCGGTGCGGACGGCAGGATAGTAATAATAGGTTCCCGGATCCGCGTAATCGAAGTCCTGGGCAACGTTCGGTGTGCCGCTGGTACCGATAGACACCTCGATGAAGCGCAAACAGGAGCGGACAGCGCTATCCCCCGGCGGCGTGCAGGCGTCATTGGCGGAAACCCATAGCGAACCGGGCGACCCCTCGCGGAAGACGGCGTCGAGCAGGCTGTCGTCGTTGGTATCGATCAGAACGGTCGTGCCTTGCTGCTGGGCGTTGGGCGGAATCGAAATTGTGTCGATCGGCAGAGAGGTGACTTTTGTTTTCAGCGGGTTTGAGCTGTCGTCGGGAACTCCGCTGATTTCCCACACGTCCATCGAGGAAGTGGAAGAGAGAGCCGAGTTAACCGCCGCCATGAAAAGATTCTCGGTAGTCGAGTCGAGTTGCTGGGCGGGTTCGATGGCGAAATCGCCCTGGTTCGGCGCAAACAAGGCGACGCCCTGAGTGCCCAGCGTGCCGGACAGGAGTTCGCTCTTGTTTATCACAACGTACTCGGTGCCCTGAAACTTGTAGCCTTGCGAGAAAGGCCCGTGACCGACGGGTGAAAATGCGTCCCCGGTCAACACCACCTTGTCCGAGTTGATGCCGCTTTTCGGAAAGTCGGGGAAGTTCCCAGTGCTTCCATCGGGATTTTTAACCGTGCTGGTCGGGATTATCAGGCAATACCAGGTTGGCGAGGTCGGATCGTTTCCCGGAGAGAACAGGAGGTTCCAACTCGCGTCGCCGATCGGTGAGAAGGTCATCGTCGAGATAAACCACCTGCCCGAGGCCGAATCGAACAGGACTCTCGGGTCACTGATGCTGTCGCCCGACGGATTGGTCGTGCAGGCGGCCGGGTTCAGATAAGCCTGGACCACGCCACTCGTGTTGTAGACTCCTTCAAGTGAGTTCACCCCTTCGACAACAAAACTGCTTCCTGCGGCCACGGTCGTATCGGGGGGAACATAGCCGCCGCCATTTAAAAGATTCATGGCATCGAAGCTCGTAGCCGTGGGCACCGAGCTCGAGGCGCCCGAAGAGATCGGAGGCGGAGAGGAGCTTGGTCCCGGCGTGGGGCTTGGCGCCGGTGTGGGCTTGCCGTGAGACGCTTTGATGTGCGAGGAAGGCTCGCTGCCAACCGCCAGGGCTGCCTTTATTTCGCCGATCAGAGCCGGGTTGGCAAAATGGCGGGGTACAGCTACCCGCGCATGGGGTTGCGTCGTTGGCGCCGTGCTCACGTCAACCGCAACGGTTTTGAGTACCAGTGTTCGCGGTGCCGTGGGAGTTGAAGCTGCGTGAACCGTCGTGAAGCAAATGAGCAGACCGGAAAGCGCCGCCGGAAAGGCGAAATTCCACCTCGATATCATCTCGGCCCCCTTGGATCGGACGTTCCTTTTAGAGTATGGGCTCGCCCAAGATGGGAGCCAAGGTGTTCTAACAGATTAAACTCATCTCAATTTTCCCAAAGTAGTTAGGTTTACCCAAGACTATTCAGCGTTAGCACAACTTGGGCAGAAGCGGGATAGACTCATCTCGATCGTGCGAGGAGCCGGGGTGAGCTCGAAGGCGGGGCGGCATTCCAGGAAGCCTGGCAGGCAGTGCCGGATATTGGGCGCGCGCCCCCCCAGCGGGTCCCGCTTCATGTCAAATGACACGCCATCCTGTAATGCCGCGAGATAGCGACGAGTCCTTAATACGACCGCCGACAGCCCCACGAAGAAAAGCGCTACCACCGTCTAAGGCTGGAAAGGCCGCTCGACAGCCATTTCGGCAAAGGGGTAGCGGTGCGTCGCTACCCCCGGGGCCGATGGATGTCCAATCAGTGAGAGCTCGTGCCGCAGGTCAGAGGCAGCCCGGTCGTCGGCAACCCGAGAACACACATATTCGAGTGGCCCGGCTGCCCCTAC
>JAJYVB010000024.1 GCA_021792265.1 Deltaproteobacteria bacterium
ACGTGACCGAGGCGGTAATACTCACAGCGTCCTTCACTGAGGTGTCCATTGTTTTTGCCATTTTGCGGGGGGGATTTTCGATCTGGCGCCGGGCAGCTGTGCGCGGTTTGGAACCAGCGACCGAGAAGATGGAGCGTTCTCGGCGTGAAGATTGGCTCGGAACCCTCATCTTGGATATGCCCTTAGCCGTTCGCTGGGTCGCACTGGCAGTGGCGATGTTCCTGCTCTTTGGGTCTGTGGATGGACTCTGGCGAATGAGACATGACCTCTCGCCGGCAGGTATTAGCGGGATTTCTCTTTTCGGCTGGATGTCGATCGGAGTGGACCTAGGGGTGCTGTACTGGTTGGGATGCGCCCTGATCAAGAGCCTTCAATTGTACCGGCGACGAAGTGAGCGGTGATGCGCTCGGTGACGTGAGGGTCCAGGCGCCTACCTTTAGCGATGCAAGCTGATAAAGCCACTGGCGCTTGCTTTCGCAGCTGCACCTATCCTTCCAATCGCAGCGCAATGGCGCGCGTTTCGGATCGCGCGGCCTGCTCGGCTCAGGGCGATTGTAGGTAGGCGGTTCGCAAGAACAGTTGGACAGCTCACCGGGCTCGCGGGGCTGGTCGGCGTGAAGTCGGTGGCTGCCTTGGCACTTGTCTCGGCCTGAGTCCGCGGCTCTGTCGGTAGCTGATCCGGCGGGAATCGGCACGGCGCCCTTCGCGCTTTCCGATTCTCACGTACGCACGGATTGTGCTTCGGTTGGCTATCGGCCAGCCGGGTGTGGCTTTATCCCGCGGGTCGCGCGCAGGAAGATTCCAGGCGCTGCTCGATCTCGTTAAGAGTAAGCAACTCGGCGCCCATTGCTTGCCACTTTTTCAGGAATGATGGCGCGTCGGCGCCGATGGCGGAGATGGCGTCGGTGAGCACGTGAATTTTCGGGCCGAAATGGACGAGACCAGCAACAGCATGGTCGACGCATACTTCGGTGTAGACTCCGTACACAATCACGTCCTGGTAGGCACGAAGCAAGCGCTCGAGCAGTCGCTTGGCAGCGGCATTACCGGTAAAAACGTCGAATTTCTGCTTCTCCAGCACCAATTCCCCTGAATGTGCGATGGCTGCGTCGAGCGACGCTTCGTCAAGCTCGCGGTTAGGAATGAAGAGCGGATTCAGAGGAGCGGTTTCGTCAACCTTCCTCTGCCCCGGTGTTCCCCGCATGCAATGGTCGGGGTACTTGCCACCATTTCGCGCCAGCTCTTCGTCTCCAGGCAGGTGGCAGTCGGTGCTGGCTACAATGCGAATTTTGAGCCGGCGCGCCAGCTCGGTCGCCGCTTTGAGTTTCGGCAGAATGCGCTCGGTTCCCTTGATGTAGAGTTTGCCGTCGGGCAAAAGGAAATCCCGCTGCGTGTCGACGTCGTAAAAAAGCGTCTTATGGGGATCCATGCGCAGCTCCTTCATCGGTCGCGCAGCCGATTGTTTACTAAACGTCGAAGATTATCCGGGCAAAGAAGCGGCCGTCGCGCGGTTCAACCGACAACTGGTGATGCGTTACCGCCTTGATTTCGCGGATCAGGCGGTGACGGCTCGGGTCGAAAAGCTCTCCGCCAAGTGTCGCCTTCAACCCGCCCGGGTAAGCGCTCACCCGTGCTTCGGCCCATATGAAGCCGTCGGCGAAAAACAGCACCAACGCCTCGGCCAGCAAGTCGTGCATCAATTCGGCGTCGCTGGCACCGTTCATCCGTATTTCGCGTTGCTCTCTTGGTTCGACGCCCTCGGGCTCAACCATCAGGGACGCCATCGCCGCAAGCGCCTGCGCGAAGAGTTCCTCGCGCGAGCCGGCTTCGACCTCAACTCCCAGATCGCCGGTGTGGTCGAACTCGATGAAGCTGCCGCGCACGATAGCCCGGACCCTCTAGCTCAACTTCTAACACTGGCGGGAAATTCTGGGAATGTGCCGGCAACGTCGCCGGCCGCCGGGGGCCAGCATCGCCGAAGCGAACTGCGATTACAAAAATGTTCTTGTGGATGCGGCGGATTAGAAATGCGACGGTTCAACGGCACGGCGGCTGTTGCACTCTAACTGTACCGTCATGTGGTGAATGTTGAACCGGCGCTGAAGCATCGCCGACATCTCGGACAAAACCTGGTCATGATCCGCCTCGGGCGCGACCACTGCGTGGGCCGAGAGTGCGAATTGGCGCGTCGTGAGGCACCATACATGAAGGTCGTGGACCTCTTCGGTGCCCTTGACTGCCAGAAGCCCGGTGCGGACTTCTTCCAGGTCGATGGCGGCCGGCACGGCCTCCATCAGGATGTCCACGCCCTCGCGTATGAGGTTCCAAGCGCCATATGCCACCAAACCACCGATGAGAATCCCGACCGCGGGGTCGGCCTGGCGCCATTCGCTGAAATAAACCAGCGCGCCGGAAATAAGCACGCCTACCGACCCGATCAGATCCGAGACCGCATGCTGAAAGGCTGCCCGCACTGCCATCCCGCGGCCCTGCTCGAAGCTGCGCTCCGCGGTGAACCAGGTGTTCAGGCTGTTCATCAGAACCCCTGCCGCTGCAACCAGCATCACCCCCATTCCGCGCACGGGCTTGGGCGTCTGAAGCCGCAGGAAAGCCTCGTACCAGATAAACCCGACGAGCACCCAGAGAAAGAAACCGTTGAGCACCGCGCCGAGAATCTCGGCGCGCAGGTAGCCGTAGGTCTTACCGCCGGTTGCGGGCCGAGCTGCAATCCGCAGCGTGAATAGCGCCAGGGCCAGCGCCCCGATATCGGTCAGTACGTGAACAGCATCCGAAAGAAGCGCCAGGCTGTTGGTGTAAATACCGCCAGCAATCTCGATGGCGAAGTAGAGACCGGTAACTGCAAGGATGACGGCCAGGCGCCGGCGCTCTCTGGCAAAAGGAGAACCATTCTCCAACCGGCGGCGATACCATCCCGGCATCTTTAGGCAACCGGCTGCAGCCTGGCTTCAGCCGCGCGCTCCTCAGTCAAACTGTATCAGGGAAAAGCAAGGCAGCGATTGCAAACGTTCACGCCCCTTGAGGGAAGCCAGCTCCAGGGCAAAGGCGCATCCGGCAACGTCGCCGCCCAGCCGGCGTACGAGGCGGACGGCCGCTTCGGCGGTGCCGCCGGTTGCCAGTAGGTCATCGACAATCAGGACGCGCCGTTTACCGCCGAGGCCGTCCTCGTGGATTTCGAGCACAGCGTCGCCGTACTCGAGCTCATATTTTTCCTCGACCGTTACGAACGGTAGTTTGCCCGGTTTGCGCGCGATCGAGAAACCCACGCCGAGCCGGTACGCCACCGGCGCCCCGATGATGAAGCCGCGCGACTCGATCCCGAGCACCATATCGGCCTTGCCGAGAAACGGCTCGGCAATCTGGTCGATCACCGCGGCGAAAGCCCGTCCATCGGCGATAAGCGGCGTAATGTCGCGAAACAGGATCCCCGGCTTGGGGAAGTCGGGGATGTCACGCACCAGCTTTTTTAGTTCGTCGGCTGTCATTGCACCGGTTCCTGTAGGCGCTGCAGCTATGCGGCAAAAGCACCGCCATCTGCACGCAGCCGCCAAAAAGATACAGGAGCCTTCTCATAAACCATAGCGCCGCTGGCAGAGCAGCGCAGTTTGCCAGTCCCGTCTAGCCTCCCGCGTTGCGAGCAAAAGTCGCGGGCGATGGCCGGTAGGAGGCGGGCAGGAAATAAAGCGGGTTGCGCGCGATATTGTTATAGCGCACCTCGAAGTGCAGATTGGGCCCCGTCGTTCTGCCGGTTCTTCCCACTTCTCCGATCACCTGCCCTGCGCGCACCCGCTCGTTCGCATAAACCAGGTTGACGCTGTCATGGCCATAGACGGTTACAAACCCGCCCGAATGCTGGATGATCACTACGTTGCCGTAGCCATGCATCTGGCCGGCGAAGATCACGACCCCCGTGCCGGCGGCGTGGACCGGGGTGCCAGGAGCCGCCGCAATGTCGATACCGTCATGCATGGTGCCGTTTCTGGGCCCGAATCCCGAGGAGACGACTCCGCGTCGCACTGGCCAGGCGAAAAGTCGCTTGGGCGCGGGCAAGTATGACGCGCTATGCCTCGTAGGACTGCCGAGCGAGGCGATTGCCACGCTCCTGCCCAGAGGGATCAGCAGCCGCTGCCCGACCCGCAGTTTGCGCGGGTCGCCGATACCGTTGCGCTGCGCCAGGGTCCAGACAGAAACGCGATGGCGCTGCGCAATCGAAAACAGGGTGTCTCCGGGCCGGACGACATAGACCGCGAACCCCGTGGGCGAGGCGTAAGGATGGACCCGAACCGACGACGCGCATCCGCCGAGCGCGAGCACGACCCACAGCCCCAGCACGCTCGGTATTGCCGCTCTTGTATGCGGCCTTGCGCCCATCAGCTCCGCCCCACCGTTTCCCCGTCGCCTCCGGATTTCCCGGCCGGAGGCAGCCGCTCGGCCGCTTGCCCAAGCGGGCTATGCCGCGCCGCGTTGACGGCGCAAAAAGTTCAGTCGTTAAAACCGCTCTTGCCCGTCATTTTGACGAACCGGCATTCGCCGAAATACTCTTCGCGCCAACCCCCGTCTTTGCGGCTGATGTGTACCAGGCTTTGCAGCTCCAGCTCGCCCACTGGCGCCACCAGCCGGCCCGCGGGCGAAAGCTGCTCCAGAAACTCCCTGGGAATCCCCGGCATTGCCGCCGTGACGACGATCGCGTCAAACGGCGCCGCTTCGGGCCATCCCTCCGAGCCATCCCCGAGGCGCAGCGAGCAGTTATTCACGCCCAGGCGCGCAAGCACAGCCGCCGCCCGATGGTAGAGCTCCGGGACACATTCGATCGAGTAGACCCATGCGGCCAGGCGCGAGAGAACCGCGGCCTGGTAGCCCGACCCGGTGCCGATTTCCAGCACCTTCTCGATGCCGGTGAGCGCTGCCACTTCGCACATCAGCGCTACCATGTAAGGTTGCGAGATGGTCTGGCCAGCGCCGATCGGCAACGGGCCGTCGTCATAAGCACGGTCGCTGTACTCCAGGGGGATAAATAGATGGCGCTCTACCGCGCGCATCGCGTCAAGAACGCGCCGGTCGCGGATTCCACGCTGCTCGAGCTGTTCAGCGACCATTCGGTCTCGCGCTTCTTCCAATCGAAGCGTCATAGCCGTGCCTAATGATAGCATGGCAGGGTCAGTAAAGCGCGCGCCTTTGCCGGATTGAGGATTTGGAAGGGAAATCGAGCCGGAGATTTCCGAAAGGAGCCGAAAACATGAGTTTTCTCGACCTCTTCTGGATCTTTCTTATTATCGTGAGTCTCCAGCCGCTGCTGCGCCAACGAGTGCTTGAGGCCACACGCACCCGCCTCATCCGCAACCTGGAGCGCCGGCGCGGAAGCCGGGTAATCGCGTTGATTCACCGGCAGGAAACTATGGCGCTTCTTGGGTTTCCGCTTTTCCGTTATATCGACATCGAAGATTCCGAGGAGGTGCTACGCGCGATTCAGCTCACCGACCCTCAGGTTCCCATCGACCTTATCCTGCACACGCCGGGAGGGATCGTTCTCGCGGCCGAGCAGATAGCGCATGCACTGACGGCTCATCCGTCGCAAATTACCGTTTTCGTGCCGCATTACGCGATGTCGGGCGGAACTCTGCTGGCGCTTGCGGCAAACCGTATTGTGATGGCGCCGCATGCGGTGCTCGGTCCGGTGGACCCGCAAATTGGCAACTTTCCGGCCGTATCTATCTTGAAGGCGGTTGAAACGAAACTGGCCAAGAATCAGGAGGTCGAGGACGAGACCTTGATCATGGCGGACGTTGCGGACAAGGCGATGCACCAGGTGCGGGAGTACACACAATCGCTGTTGGTCAAGCGTGGATGGGAAGCGCAGCGGGCCGAGGCACTGGCGCGCGCGATATCCGAAGGGCGCTGGACACACGACTACCCGATAACCGTTGAGGCAGCGCGTGAACTGGGTCTTCCGGTGACGTGTGAGATGCCCGAAGAGGTCTACCGCTTCATGCGGCTGTTTCCTCAGGTAGCTACTCGCCGGCCCAGCGTGCAGTACGTTCCGATGCCTTACAAGCCGATACCGCCTGAGCCGGCCAAGCGGGGGACCAAGAGCGCCGTCTGAATCGGCACGCCCTTGATGTTGGGCAAGACGCGAGAGCCGATACCGCGGAACCTCCTTGCCGGCTTACGTGCGGTGCTCGTCGAACGACGCGGACCGGGCGGTGAGCGAACGCTGCCGTCGGACCGCGGCTCGGTAGGGCATCGACGCGGGAACGTCAGCCGTGACGATGCTGCGCGAGCGCCTCAATGGCCGCTGCATGGGAGTCGATTATCGCGTCAAGCTCGCTGGGCGGCCGTCGCCCGTAGCCGCATACCGAGGCCAGGCCGAAGTCGGGCAAGCGCCTGCGTGCCGCTGCCATCCGCTTGGAAAAGCCCTCGGGAACGTCCTGGTGATGGATGAGGCCGAGAAAGACCTTGGTGTCACCCACTTTGAGGCCGCTTAGCGGCGCGTAAAAAGCGTCGTCGAAGCGGTCGGGCTGGACCGGCATGTGGACGTAATCCACGCGCCGGCCTGAACGCTCGACGGCAGCGTTGGCCAACTTCACGCACAAGGCGAGATCGTTCTGCTTCACGATCGGCCAGCCGCCCAGGGTCCCGTAACAGAAATGGTAGCCCACCAACACGTCGTCCGGGATGGACGGGGTAAGGCGCTCACAGGGCGAAATCAGCCGCTCGAACTTGTCGTCCTTGGGTGTCCAGTCGTAGAAGCCTTCGAGGTCGAGCACCTCGCTGCAGGCGTCCCACTGGATGACGAGGTCTTCCGGCGGGATCTTTTTCGTCATCATCGCGATCTCGTCACGCAGCGCCTGCTCGTAGCCGGGCTTGATCTTCGGGTAATCATCAGGATCGCGGAAGTAATGCTCGATGATGCTGCCGGTGAGCGGGATGCATACCTGGAAGCGCACGTGCGGCGCGATAAAACCCTCTTTGCGCAGGGTCTTGAAGACGAAGTATGAATTGAGCGCTTCCTTGGCGTAACCCAAGCGCCATCCGGGATCGCCAAACCTGACCTCTTTAGCGCCCGGACGGACCCGGAAGATCCATTGGTCGCGGTACCCTGATGGCCGCCAGTTCTCGACCCCGTTTATCCGATCGGGGCGCTGGACGGTTTCGACGTCAGGATGGCCATGGAGGACGCGATAACACTGGAAGCAGGTCCAGTACAGGCGATCGCCGACCTCTCCGTCAGGGATGCTTGGCAGATGCGCGCTCAACCGCGGCCCCATCGTGCGAAAGACCTCTTCAACGGTGTCGAACGGCAAACTTCCGACCAGCAACAAATTCTTCGTGATTCTGCTCATGTGTCTCCCTCTGCGGGCAGCCAACGCATTTTCGAATCGGCTTACAGCCCAACCCGAGCGCGCCTGGGCGCGCTACCGCACTGGCGACGGCCTTACCTGCGAGATCTCGATAACTAAACCCGAAACCGGCCTTGAGCTATTAGCCAACGTTCGCGAACAAAATGCAATCCGCTCAGGGACGGTTTAGCGCCTACCTTCCAGGCATGGGTTGAAGTCGGGCTGACGATATGAAAATGGTTGCCCGCAGTACCAGTTTGAAGGGGGCGGGTTCGACGAGGCCGAAGGGTAAAGTCGCGTAGAACAGGTTCAACCGCTGCATTCTCAGCGCGCGTAGCGCCGGCCGGCATGATTGTAGGAGATTCATGGTGCTTACCCTGCAGGAAGCGCACGAGCTTATTCGGAGATATTACCCATGGGCGTCTCTGCAAAAAGATCACATTTGCCGGGATGCTCAGCCGCATGACCTGACGCAGTGCCATTGGCCGGCCCCGGCCGTTTACGCTGAAACCGACGCAACGGTGGACGATCGCCAGAAGCTGGCCGAGCGCTTAACTCGGGGATTGGGGATCAGGCCTTCACGGGCAGGGGCAGCGGAGGTTGTGTAGCCAACGGACACACAGAACTGGACCCTTTCGTACCAACTTTCTTCAGCGCACACGTAACAGTTGTCTGTAGTTGACGGCTTTTAGTCCCCGTCCTTGTGTTTTTCTTAGTTCCAGCCGAGAACAGGATTTGTGCGCGGCGGGCAGTCGGGGTACAAAGCTTGCTATGCCTCTAGCCGGCTGACCAGCTTCCTGGGGGGCTGTTCTTTTGACCGGGGTTGATGCTACGGGGAGCGTTAAGCGGAATCGTTCTCGCTGGTAACTAACGAACGAGGGCGGACGTTCTCATGTCGAGCGCGGAGCAAAGGCTGCGCCGACCATGTCGGACGGGTTGTAGGAGGTAACTGGGGTGAGCGCGGTAACAACAGCAACGGTAAGGCCGAAGGGCAGGGCGGGCGTGGCCTACAGCCCGGATCGTGTTACCGGAACGGATACCCGCCGTCGAGTGCTCGGGCTTAGGTCGTCGTCCAGTCGCTTTTGGAATGAGCGTATCGAGACGATGCCCCGGGAGCGCCTCGCTGCGTTGCAGCTCCAGAGACTAAGGGCGTTGGTCGATTACGCTTACCACTATAGCCCGTTCTATCGTGAGCGCTTTGACCGCATCGGGCTCCGACCGGAACATATCCGGACGCTTGATGACTTCAAGCAGAAGGTTCCCATCACCGATAAGAACGACTTCCTGGCGTTACAGCCAACAGCGCCTCCTTATGGGCCGACTTTGGCAATTCCGCAGGAGTTCGTGGCTCAGCATGGCGAGACGTCGGGCACGACCGGGGTTCCGCTGGCAATCCCTTTCTCGATGTACGACACCATCCGCTACGGCGAATCCTGGGTTTACGGCTATTGGGCAATCGGAATTCGTCCCAGCGACTCGTTTTATTTCGCGTACTCATGGGGCCTGTTCATGGGCTTCTGGAGCGCGTACTGGGGCGTGCGCCGGCTCGGCTGCCGGGTTATTTCCGGCGGTGGCCGCGACACGCGCGGCCACGTTGAGACGATCCTGCGTCTGAAACCTACCGTCGTGATCTGTACGCCGAGCTACGCCCTGCGGATTGCGTCAGTAGCCGCGGAGATGGGCGTCGATCTGCGCAACAGTTCCGTCCGGTTTACCTATCACGCGGGCGAACCGGGCCCGACGGCTCTTCCTGCCTTGCGCAAGCAGATCGAGGAGGCGTGGGGCGCTGTGGCCGGCGAGAACTACGGGATTGCAGAGATAGACGCGCTCGGGATGAGCTGCACAGAGGGCGACGGTGTCCACATCAACGAGATGAACACCTTCACGTGGGCGATGGACCCGGCTACTGGCAAAGAGGTTGCCGAAGGCGAGGTTGGTGAGAACATCGTCACCAGCGTTGCCAACACCTCGCAGGTGCTCCTGAACTATCGCAGCCACGATCTGGTACGGCTCCGTCTGTCGTGCCCATGCGGGAGAACCTGGGCCAAGCTTGACGGGACCGTGCTTGGCCGCACCGACCACATGGTCACGCTACGGGGTACCAACGTCTATCCGACCGCGGTGCAAAACGTACTGGCCGCGACGCCGGGGGTCAGCTCCTTTTACGAATTGGTTCTGACGCGAGGGCAGGGAGGCGACGTGATGACCGTGCGCTTCGAACCGGTTGCCGAGGTGCCCGAGGCAGAACGCGATGCGCTGGGGCACGCGCTGGGCGAGCGGATTCGCTCGGCCCTGGGGGTGCGCCTGGAAGTGGAGCCCCTCGCGCCGGGTGCGCTGCCGCGCTACGACGCCAAGTCCAGGCGCGTCGTAGATCGGCGACCCAACGAGGTTCGCCGTGAACTTGAACGCCGCGGGCCGGGAGAAACGTAACAGAAGCGTTGGCGCGGTCGACAGTGAAGGCGACCCGCGCATGTCGCCGCGGAGTCAGATACGATGCCTAAAGACCATCTCGTCGAACGTATAAAAGAAGCGCGCCGCTTCGTACTCGAGGCGATCGGCATCTGCGATCTGCCGCAGATCGAGGCGACGCTGAAACAAGCCGACATGGAGCTGCATGCAGCGCTCTGGAATCTGGGCGAAATCGTCTCCATGCGGCCCGAACTCGACTATGCAGAAGCGGATTCCGGTCCCGCAGATCCGCAGGCCAAGTGAAGAGGCACTGACGCGCGATGCTCAGGCGCGCCGGCAGGTTGGTGAAAAAGCCTTTTCACCAACCTGCTCCCCTCACTTTAATCTCTCCCCGGGGGAGGGAGCTGAAGGAATGAAGCCGGTTTTTTCGCAGGGTGTTGAGCAAAATCTTTCTGCCGCGTCGAAATCTCCGGTTTCTCAACGCCCTGCTGAGCCGGTCAGCGAGGGCTCGCGCTTTTCACGCGCATGCGGACGGCGCAGCCGCCGGCGGGGTCGCTGAAACAAAAGCTAGCCAGGTAACCGGACGCGCTCTCATCCTCGGATCTTGCCGGGCAGATCCAGTGGCCCTGAGGACCGGCGTACTGTGCGACCGCATAGTAGGTTCCCGGTGCGAGCCGGCCGCTCACGGCGTGGCGCTGGTCAAGCGGCCGCGACGTTTCCACGACCAGGTTGTCGTGCGGCGCTCCCTGCTGAAACTGCAACAGGCTCAACCGCCAGCGCCGTGGCGAGCGCGCCGTCGCCCGATAAACCATTGGTTCGCGTGAAGAGAAGGCGGGTAAATCGCGGCAGAGCCAAGGCCGCGGCTCCGTCGCGCGGCCAGCCGCCGGATAGACCACAACCATCAGCAGCGCGGCAAGCAACGCATCAGCCATGACTGCGACGGGCCGGATGAGAGCAGTTGGTCTTTTGAAAAGTGTTGCCATGATAGTACTCAGATTCGCGCTTCGCGCCTTGACAGTGGCTTGTGCGACGCCCGGGTGGCCAGTTCCACTACCGTCTCGCGCAGTGAAACGATGCCGCATTCCGGTATCTCCAAGGTAGGGGCGTGTGTATGGCGGCGAAGGAAACGCAGCATCTTGCTTGCACGCTCTGCTCGGCGAAGCTCGTCGCCAGCGATCTCCTTGGCGAGCTGTGCTGCTTCTGCTCCCTGGCCGCTCAACGCCGGCGTGCCTTCCAGAGACTGAAGGTCGCGCAGGCTGAAGCCCGGCTGGGGAACCCGGTTGATAACCACCGCGGCAGGCTCCAGGCGCAAAGCCGCGAGCGCGGCGCGATTCTCCAGCGTTTCGGACACCGCCAAACGTTCCCCCGTGGTGACCAGCACGACCGCGAACTTGCGCCGGTCGCGCATAAAATCGCCGACGGCGCGCGCTTCTTTGCCGACGACGCTCGTCCCGAAGGTCTCTCCTGCCGCAAAGGGCATTCGCAGCAACGCCAGGGCGTGACCGCTTGGCGGCGCGTCAACTATCACGACATCCCATCGCGGCAAACTGGCCGGCCGGCGCTCGGCCTCGTGATAAATCTTGCCGATCATAATTAGCTCGCGCAGTCCCGGAGCCGCCTGGACGAATAGTTTGTACAGCGAGCTTGCGAATACCGCACGCAGAAGGGTCGGGGTGCCGAGCGTCAGCGTCAGGTAGTTGCGCAGCGCTGCCTGGCCCTCCAGCGTCATAAGCCACAGGTTCGGCAAGGCCTCGACCGGCTTGTACCCGGGGGCTGCGCCAAACGCCCTTGCCAGCGGTGCCGCCGGGTCGCATTCGACGGCCAGCACGCGGCATCCGGCGCGGGCTGAGCTCAGCGCAACCGCACCGGCAAGCGAGGTTCGCCCTACGCCGCCCTTGCCGAGCATAAAAAGAACCCGGTGCTCGAGCAGTGGGTCTAACATTGCTGACCGGAGATCAAGCGTGTCGCGGCGCCGTACCCTGCAGGCGCGCAGAACTCGTCCCGAAGTCTTGCCGCGATGATGCTAGAACCACGGCAACCCAATGCCTACCAGCGCACCAGGTTAGCACCCCAGGTGAGGCCGCCGCCGCACGCGTTCAGCAGCAGAACGTCGCCTGCGTGGATGCGGTTCTGCTCCAGGGCCTCGTCGAGCGCGATTGGCACCGAGGCGGCCGAAGTGTTGCCGTAGCGTTCGACGTTGGTGAAGACCTTGTCTGGCGACAGACCCAGGCGTTCGGCAACGGCGTTGATGATGCGCAGGTTGGCCTGATGAGGAATGACGAGCGACACATCCTCGAGCTGCAGTCCGGCGCGCTCGACCACGCTGCGCGTTACCTCTTCCATACATCGCACGGCGATGCGGAACAGCTCGGGGCCGCGCATCTGGATCGCGTCGCCGGGCGCGCGGCGCTGCTCGGCGTCGACCGTACAGCGCACGCCCGTGGCTTTAACCGAAAGCAAGTTCCAGTACTGGCCCGAAGAACGCAGCAGGCTTCCCAGCACCCCGCTCGGCCCTGGCTCCGAAACCATCACAATAGCTCCTGCACCGTCGCCGAACAGCACCGACGTACGGCGATCGGCCCAATCGAGCATCGTGGAAAGTGCGTCGGCGCCGACTACCAACACCCGGCTGTACTCGGCCGCGCGCATTGCCGAGTCCGCCACCGACACTGCGTAGATGAAACCCGAGCAGGCCGCAGAGACGTCGAAGGCGGGTATCAGGTCAAGCCCCATCCGATGCTGAAGCTGGCAGGCGAAGGAAGGAAATGCGTAATCCGAGGAAACCGTGCCAACGACGATCGCGTCGAGCGCCGATGCTTTCAGCCCGGCGCGTTCGAGGGCGCGGCAACTGGCCTCGGCGGCGATCTCCACCAGCGATTCGTCGCTTCTTATCAGGAAGCGGGTGCCAATACCTGTGCGCGTGCGGATCCATTCGTCGCTCGTGTCAACGAGCCGGCGCATGTCGTTGTTGGAGAGCAAGGTGCGCGGTGTGGCCCTGCCCGTTCCGACGATTCTCGATCCCATGCAAATAGCCGCTAGTTATCGGCCACCGACCGGAAGGCAAGGGTCGTGTTGGTGCCCCCGAATCCAAACGAGTTATTGAGCGCAAGCCGGATTCGGGCAGGCCGCGGCAGGTTAGGAACGTAATCCAGATCGCATTCCGGGTCCGAATTCTCGTAGTTGATTGTCGGAGGGAGCATCTCGTGCTGGATGGCCAACACGACAAAAACCGACTCGATTGCGCCTGCTGCGCCCAGCGTATGGCCCGTCATGGACTTGGTCGAGCTGACGGCGACTCGCGCCGCATGTTCGCCCAGGACCCGCTTTATCGCCTGGGTCTCGGCCAAGTCGCCCTGCGGGGTCGAGGTTCCGTGGGCGTTGATGTAATCGATTGCGGATGGCTCCAGGCCGCCGTCCTCCAGGCACAGCCGCATACAGCGCGCGGCACCCTCGCCATCGGGCGACGGAGAGGTGATGTGATAGGCGTCGGCGTTCGCCCCATAGCCAACAATTTCGGCCAGCGGCTGCGCTCCGCGCGCCAGCGCGGCTTCGCGTTCCTCCAGGATGAGCGCGGCAGCGCCTTCTGACATTACAAACCCGTCGCGGTCACGCTCGAAAGGGCGGCTGGCCGCTTGCGGCGACTCGTTACGAGTCGACAGCGCGCGCATCGCGATAAAACCTGCGAAGGCCAGCGGCGTGAGCGCCGCCTCCGAGCCGCCCGCGATCGCCGCGTCAAGATACCCGTCGCGAATCATCCGGAACGCCTCGCCAATCGCGTGGCTTCCTGAGGCACAGGCGCTGGTCGCTGTGAGGTTGACACCGCGCGCACCGTAACGAATCGCTATCTGACCAGGTGCCAGGTTGCCCAGGAGCCTGGGGATGAAAAACGGCGTGACCCGCTTCAGCCGGGTACTAAGGAATTGGATGTGATTTTCCTCGATAGTGCACAGCCCGCCTATGCCTACACCGATAAGAACTCCTACTCGAGGCGCCGTTTCCTCGGTGATGCGCAGTGCCGACTGGCGCATTGCCTGCTCGGCAGCCGCAACGGAGTACTGGATAAAGGGGTCCATCTTCTTGATGTCGCGCTTCTCGATCCAGTCGAGCGGCTCGAAGTCCTTAACTTCGCCTGCGATCCGGGTTGGAAAGTCGGAAACGTCGAAGCGCGAAATTGGGCCGATCCCTGACCGTCCGGCCATCAGCGCATCCCAGTTTTTATCCAGGCCGGTTCCCAGCGAGGAAACCAGACCCAGACCGGTGACCACCACACGGCGCAACATCCTTTGTCTCATTGATCGTTAGCTACCGTTCGCGTTCTTTCGGCACGCCGCCACATTTATCTAGCAGAAAGGACACCATGCCGAAAACAAGGCCGATCCTCAACGCTTGGCGATGCCAGCGACGCGGTGATAGTTTATGAGCAGAGGCCGGAATTGCAATGCACGCGGGCGGTTTCATACGGCCCAAAGAAGCGTTTTCTTCAGGGCCGGGGAAACTTCTGGCGGCGGCATGCTTGCCGTTGATCGTATTTGGCGTTGCGATCGTTCTGAGCGTTGCCGCCATAGAGCCGCTTTTCGCACAGACCGCGGAAACCGGGTCCACGCAGGACGATGCAACGTTGGTGCTGCCGCAAGTTTACGGCCCGCCCGAAGTTATGTCGGCGCCGCCGCCAGTCGGCAGCAGCGGCTCAGACTCAAAGCCGTGCGTCGGCAACGCAATCGATTGCACGCCCGACCCGCTTGCCGAAAACGAATCTTCCCGAGCCGAGCCGAATCTTGCCGCGGATGTTGGGTCGCTTCAGGATTACGAGGCGGAGCAGGCTGACGCCGGCGCGGGGCTGGTAGGGATACCGCCGGTTGTCGGTTCCTCGGTTGGCGTTGTGCCGCTTTCGCCGCTGCCGCCCCTGACCGGCTTTCCGGCCGCTCCCGGTCCAATGAATCCAGCAGTGGGTTTCCCGCCTTACGGGACTTTTGCGAACCCATGGGCCGCGCCTCCGATGAACTCGCTTACGATGGCACCGGGAACGGGAGTTGGGGGTTCACCAATTGGAGCGACTTCAGGCATGATGTTCATGCCCGCCCCCTGAGAGGGTGAGGCAAGTACGGCCTCTGCGCAGGGCCTGAACCCTGGCTTACTCAATGCTGGTCGCTATTGACGTTGGAAACAGCCACACCGTAATAGGGCTCTACGAGGGCAGCAGGCTGATTTGCCACTGGCGCGTTTCGACCGCTGCAGAGCGCACGGCCGACGAGCACGGTGTACTGCTAAACGCGCTTGCCACCGGGTCGGGGCTCGGGGTTCCGCTTCGGCCCGCCGGCGTCGTCGTGGCATGCGTCGTGCCGGCGCTTAACCAAGTGATGGAGGACCTGGCGCGGCACTTTCTGGGGTGCGAGCCGCTGATGGTGGGCCCCGGGATTCGTACTGGGATGCCGATACTTTACGAGAATCCCAAGGAGGTCGGCGCGGATCGGATAGTGAACGCTGTCGCCGCCTACAACCGTTTCGGATCGGCCTGTATCGTGGTGGATTTTGGCACGGCAACCACCTTTGATTACGTCAGCGAGCGCGGCGAGTACCTGGGAGGCGCGATAGCCCCAGGGCTCGGCATTTCGATGGAAGCTTTGGTTGAACACGCGGCCAAACTTTACCGCGTAGAGCTGATACGGCCGCGCGAGGCAGTTGGGCGCACGACCATGGCTGCGATCCAGTCCGGCCTGGTCTTCGGCTATTCAGCGCTCGTTGACGGATTGGTTAGCCGCATCCGGCGCGAGCGCGGCGAGCCGGCAAGGGTTATCGCCACCGGCGGCCTTGCCTCGCTCATCGCCCACGAGGCGGAGACCATCGAAGAAGTGGATGAGTTCCTGACGCTCAAGGGACTCAGGCTGATTTTCGAGCGCAATCAGGCGCTCTCGGGGCGCGGCTCATGACGAAGCTGCCGAAACGGGTCGTCGCCGATTCGATGGTGGGCATGACGATGCCGCGCTACTCGCGCCTGAGTCCTCGGGTTGCAACCGTGCTCGGGCTCAACCCGAGCCCTTTTACCGGCCCCGGTACGAACACCTACTTCATCGGCACCGGCAGCCGGCCACTGCTGCTCGATACGGGGCACGGCGTTGCGGCTTACGGCGAGCTGTTGCCGCAAGCCGCTGCCGAACTATGCTCCGCTCGCGCTCTCGACGTCATCGTCCTCACCCATGCCCATCCCGACCACATCGGGGGCGTCGGCCAGGTGCGCGGCATATTCGGCCCCTTGCGCGCGCTAAAGAAGCCGTGGCCGGGCAAGGATGCCGGCGGGCTCCCGATAGAGCCGATCGAGGATGCCGCGGTTATCGAAACCGAAGGAGCTGCCCTGCGGGCGATTTTTACGCCAGGGCATGCACCCGATCATCTGTGCTATTATTTGGAACAGGAACAGGCGCTGTTCACCGGCGATCTCGTGCTGGGCGCGGGGACGACCGTGATACCTGACGAAACCGGCGACCTTGGGCAGTATATGCAGTCGCTGCGGCGGCTGCTGGACCTGGATCTCGCGGTTATCTATCCGGGCCACGGCCCCGCGATCCGCAACCCGCGGGGCAAAATCCTCGACTACATCGCTCATCGCGAACTGCGCGAGCGACAGATAATCGAAGAGCTGCAAGCCGGTCCGCTCCAAGCGAAAGAGATTGTAACGCGGCTATACACTGACGTCCCCGAGTACCTGCATGCAGCGGCAGGGAGCTCAGTTCGTTCCCATCTGCGCAAGCTTCGAGGCGAGGGCCTGGTCGCGGAGCACGATGGACTCTGGAGCCTGGCATAGCGCGCGGATACTCCCGTGCCTTTTGTGGGTTGCGACAATAACCGTCGCTATCGGCCAGGCCGCGCCTGCCGCACTGGCCCAGGACAGCAGTCCCAACGCCATCGTCGATAAATGGGCCACCGAAGCTGGTGAAAACGGTGGTGCGGAGGACGCGCCAGCCGCAGCGTCCGTGAGCAGTACTGCAGGATCGTCGGCGGCGAACGGCTCGCTTGCGATGCCGGCGAGACGTGGCACGGGTGCAGGACAATCCGCGGGCGGTACCGCTGACCAACTGCCGCCGACCACGACGGAGATTCCCAGCTTGGTGGGTCAGCCGGTCGAAACCGAACCGCTGCCGGCTGTGCCTCAAGGCAGCGTGACGAGTTACGGCGCTGCGCAGGCCGCCCCGTTGTCCGCGCCGCCCGTCGAGAGCCTTCAGGAATTCGTCGCCGAGGGTGCGGCTGAGGGCCAAGAAGATTCCTTGCCCTTGGGAATGGTGGTGCGTGAAGACTGGCGCCGGTTCAGTAACGGCCATGCCGTCGAAGGGCTGCTCGTTGTAGCGGTGAAGCCGGGTAGTCCCGCGTATCGGGCGGGGCTTCACGGTTATGCCAATGGGATTCACACTGCGCTTACAGGGGCGGCGGTGGCCGCCGCGCTGGTGTTTCCGCCCGCTATCTTCCTTATTCCAGTGCTCGACGGAACGCACGTCGGCGAGAGCTACGACCTCATCATAGGGATTGACGGCTCTCGGGTAACCAGCCTGCTTGATCTGCAAGATCGGATGCGCGACCTGGAGCCCGGCGAGATTGTATATCTGAGCGTGGTCCGAAATGGCGTTCGCATGCAGATCGCCGTCCAGTTGCCCGCGAATTTTGCTGTCGGCGCCAATCTCCCTTAACGCCGTCAGGGGGAAGCTGCGGCTCCGCGACGGCGCTTCCGTGTTGCGATTAGACTGGCAGCTTCAAAAGGTTGGGTTTTCTGAAGCGTGCTCACCAATCAGTTAGCGAGTCCCGCCCGCCATCCAGCGAAACGACGGAATCAGTCGCCGCGCCGGCCGTATTGGCCATTGAAGTAGAAAGTGACGGTGAAAATTGGGCCGATGGTTTGCGGGAAATCCCACTGACAGACCGGCAGGACCGCGCCCAGACCCCAGGTGATTTCGAAGCTTCTCGTTTCGGGCCAGGTGAATTCGATCGTCGGCGAAGCCCATAGATACGACCAGGCTGGCGCGTTGGCGCGGCCAAAGAACAGGCTATGCCGGCTCTGTGATTGACCCGCGATCTCGAGCACATAGCCGGCTCCGTACCCGCTGTTCAGTACGTGTTCGAACGCGACGCCGTAATTCAGCAGGTTGCCATCGGTCATGTGCAGCGAGTGTCCTAAAGGCACTTGGGTGAGGCCGTTGTTGAACTGATAGCCGCCATGAACCTCGGTCGGAAACTCAACAATCTCGTCGAATTCGCCGTAAAGCTCGAATGGCTTGAAGCGTTTGCGGACGAGCAGGCCGATGCCCTGGTTCCACGTGCCGTTGCCAAATTGATCGGTGTTGTAGGCGCTGGGGCTCAGGTTCTGATAGTTGCCGGTGGGAATCCACGTGATCGTTTTGAGCGAAAGCGCTGGCAAGGCCCAGAGATCGTAGGTGTCAGCATCCGAGGTTAGTTCGTACTTCAGCTCGAAATGCGTGTTGCCGACGCCGAAGTGGGCGGTGGATTTGCCGGGCGGCGTGGTCGGCGGTTCTGCCGTGTTCAGAATGAAGTTGGGATAGAGGTCGAGTTCGAGATTGTAGCCGGCGCCGATCGCCAGCCGCTGCGGCATTGCCAGCTCCCATGTGCCGTAACGCAGGTCGTGGTAGCCAAAAAACCAGGGTTCCAGATACCAGGAGCCTGCCGGCTCGACCTCGGCTGTCCCGGTGAAGTTCGGCCCGCTGGTGGCCGGTCCCCAGGTTTGCTCGGAACGCGCCGTCAATGGCCCGCCAAACATGACGGTGGCCGCAGTCAGCGTCAAGACCGCCAGCGCCGCCTTGGGGCTCGTCGAGACCAGGCGGCCCCGCGGTGAAAAGTCGAATCGCATGGTCAATCCTCTATCGTCGCCAGCTCTGCCCGGCGAGCCAATCCGCCGGGCAGAGTGAGCGTCAGGGTCAAACCAACACGCACTCCCGTTGCCCACGCGCGCAAGCTACGCTTCGGCGCCCGGGTAATGCGGGGTTGAAAAATGTTAAGGTAGGGCGATTCGGACGTTCGGCGGCGCGCGTATCGGCCACGTGTCACCGAATAGGGAAACGGGGGTGCCGACCGAAGAAAGCAGTGCACACCCCGAAAGGGGCAATCGGGGAACCCGACGCGATCGGGCCGGCGGCGCAAGATGCCGGTTAGCGTAATCGGCCGCCATTTCGCGGCCGGGCCGGGAAGGCCGGGGGGTGCCATAAGCCGGCGTCAGTGGCCTGAGATGGTTGAACAGCAGCGGGGCAAGCAGCGCGGGTGCGCCGGCGTGCGAGCCGCCGGCGGACAGCGGCGGCAGGAATGTCGACAGCGCTAGCAGCGCGAGCGCCGCTTGCGCTAGGACTCGCCGCGCACTAGAGACCATGTGTATGCGGACGCCGTACCTACGGTTAGTATGTATTGCTCTCATGGTCTCGCTGTTGGGCTGCGCTCACCGTCCGGCACCGGTTGCGGTTTACGATCGCAATCACGACGGCCGCATCGACGAGTGGGTCTATCGGATCAACGGCTCCGAAACCGAAAAAGCCTTTGACACCAACGCCGACGGCAAAGCCGACCTGATTAAAATCTACGACAACGGCAAGCTCGTCAAGGTCGAGCAGGACCGGAATTACGACGGCCGCATGGATCTGGTGCGGGAGTATCAAGACGGCAAGCTGTCACGCGTCGTGCGCGACGATAACTTCGACGGCAAGCCCGAAACCATCGAAACCTATCGCAACGGACAACTGGCGATGGTCGAGCACGATGTTGATGGCCGCGGCGTCGCGGACAGCGTCGACTATTACGAAAACGGAAAGCTTGTCCGCACGGAACGCGCTGCGCCCAGACCGTAGCCTCAGCGCAGCACCCGACATGGGGCCTCGCCTCAAGCTTCACCTGTCTGTTTGGCGCGCGATCGCATCCGCTCGCCCGGCGAGCGGATGCGATCGATGGTCCAGCCGCCGCTCGCCCTCGCGTAAGAGCTGTACATGCGTTTCAGCGCGGACGATTTCATGCTTCGGAGTCCGCCGCGTTCAGCACGCTAGCGGTCCACTCGCATCTGCGCCCTTCGGAGACATTATGTCGCGAAAGGGCCCAGCATTAACATTGTTCCTGGCTGATCAGCATCAGAGGTGCATGGCTCGCGCAGACAGAACGACTCATTCCTTGCTAACAGCGCATTGCAGACGTAGTTTGGCCCATGAGAACTGAGGCGTCCGGCGCAGGGGTTGTCCCCTGCGTCATGAGTGGTAGGGCTTGACCAAGCCCCACGTCCCATGAAGGGGCACGTGCCATGCACGAGCTTACGATCGCGGGCGGGATTCTTGATGTTGCAACGGCGGCTTTGCCTGGTGTGCCGGAACCGGTTCCCCGGGTATCCAAGGTAACAGTAAGAATCGGACGCCTTACCAATGTGGTTCCCGAAAGCCTGCGTTACCATTTCCAGCTTCTGACTACAGGAACCTCGTTTGAGGGCGCTGCGCTCGACATAGTAAGGGTGCCGATTCGGGGCAGTTGCAGCGATTGTGCATCTTGTTTTGAGATAGACACACCGTCGTTCGGTTGCCCGCGCTGCGGATCGGGTTTTGTCCGGATTCTCTCGGGACGCGAGCTTGAAGTGGTGTCGCTGGAGACCGTCGAGGACGCGCCCGTACATCGCCAGGAGGCTTGCAATGGAGATTGAGGTCGTTCGCAAGGTCCTCGACGCAAACGACCTGATCGCGACGGAGAACCGGCGCGAGTTCGACGATGCCGGATGCTTCGTGGTGAACATGATGGGGTCGCCCGGGAGCGGCAAGACCACGGTGCTGGAGCGCACACTTTCCGCGTTGGACGGGGAGCTTCGTACCGGCGTGCTGGAAGGCGACATCCGCGGCTCGTTCGACGCGGACCGGCTGCGGCGCTTCGGGCTTCCAATCGCGCAGATAAACACGGACCCGCTATTCGGCGGCGAATGCCATCTCGACGCGCGCATGGTG
>JAJYVB010000271.1 GCA_021792265.1 Deltaproteobacteria bacterium
CTTATCTTCAGCTCACCATTAGAGCTTGGGGTGCCCGATAGTATCAGTTCCACCGGGTAACTGCATTCTCAAGTTGCTGAATATAACTATAAGCGGGTATAGATGCAAGTGGTTTCCAGTATATTTCACATTCCTGAATTAACTTTGGTAATCAAACCGTTTCTGTTAATGCGGAAAAATGGGACCATAACAACTTCCCGATTGGTTTTACTATTGAATACTCCACCACCGGCAAAGCCGGTGGATGGGGCTTGCGATAGAATATAATGGTATTGAACGCCCACGCCGGGCGTTACAACAGAACCAGGGCTTTTTTTTGAAAAACATAAAGAACATATGCGGTATGACACATATCGGAAAAAAACAGCTGGCCGATTGTTTCGGGTAACACGTAATCGGGCCTCAAAAGGTTCAATAGGCGCTTCAAGGACACCGACCAATTCTGAAAACTACCGGGAATCGAAACTATTTTGACTCTACGCACCATGTGGATGTGCCAAGTTACACGCTGGTAACATTACTTGGTTAAATAGTCCGCCCTTCGACGCTTAATAGCCATCGAATGCGTCGCGTACCAGCTCTAAATATCCCGAACCCCGGGTTCTTGACACCGTAATATTGTTTTGGTACACTATGTATATTAGCCGGCAAATTTGCCGGCTAATATCGAGTTTTATTGATGGACATTGATCCCACATATTCAGGTTTGGCTATTGCCCCTGACCAACATGCACTGGCTGCCGACGGTCCCGTCGGATTCCGCTTTGGTGACAAGGGCACTCACACCAGCCGAACCATCATGCTCGACGAACTGTCGGGGCTCCTCCGAGTCGCCGGCTCCAACACCACGCGCGCCGAGTACCGCAACCTGGTTGTCGAAGACAACTGCCTCGGCAAACGCACCGCCGCGACTCGTCGGCTCACCTACCAAAGATTGTCGGAACTTTATGCTCTAGATGGCGGCGTTGTCCTATTTCGTGTGCTGCGCCATCTTTGGGCTGCTGATGAGCGCAGCCAGCCGCTCCTGGCCCTGCTCATGGCGCTGGCTCGCGACCCGTTGCTGCGGCTTACGGCGTTGCCCGTGCTGCGGCTGCGGCCGGGCGAGGAATTGGGGCGCCAAGCGCTAACCGACGCGCTGGACCGTGGCACCAGAACGCGATTAAACCAAGCAGTGCTCGATAAAGTGGTGCGCAATACGTCTTCGTCGTGGACACAGTCCGGCCACCTTCTGGGACGAAACCGTAAAATTCGTCAAACTGTGGTGCCAACGCCGGCAGCCGTCACGTTCGCCATCGTTTTGGGGTATGCCCTTGGCGCTCGCGGCGCGAGACTGTTTGAGACACTATGGGCGAAAATTCTTGACGCCCGGGCGGACGAATTGATCTACCTGGCTATGGATGCCAAACGTCTCGGCCACCTTGACCTGAAGGTATCCGGGGGCGTCGTTGAGGTGTCGCTCTTGCGGCTGCTGACCGGAGAGGAAAGGCGGTTGATTCATGGGACGGATTGAAGAACTCGCCAGCCGCTACCAAGGCCACATCTCCGCGCCGTGGCAGCGTAACCTCGCGGGTGCCCAACGCACTATCTTCATCATCTACGACAAGACCGATGAGCGAAAATTGCGTGCTAAGCTGGAGCTATTCGAGCTGTACACCAGCCAAACCGGACACGGCTGGAAAATCCTTGACTTCACGAGTACATTTGCTCGCTGGATGGCAACGATGAATTACCGGGAGGCGTATTTTGAGGACCCCAGCGATCTGTCCCTCAAACTCCAGAGCGACTTCGTTGAGCATGCGGCGGCGCAACTACGCGGGGCGCTGACCGCCGAGGATGTGACCGCCGACACGGTTGTTGCCGTGCACGGCGTGGCGTCGCTTTTCGGCTTCACGAAGGTGTCTCTGGTACTTAAAGCGATTGAACAGGACATTCGGGGACGCCTGGTTCTGTTCTTTCCGGGCGAGTTCGACAGCAATAACTATCGGCTTCTCGACGGGCGGGACGGCTGGAATTATCTCGCCGTCCCCATCACCCTGCATAGCGGAGCACTGGAAAAATGAAAAACAGAGAAGTATTTTTACGTGACCCGGTGGAATCCAAGTTGTTGAACGACGGCGTGGCGGCTGTTGGGGAAGCTCGTACGTTGCAAGAGATTGAAACTCTTCGCTATGAGCTTGAGCATTTTGTTTGCGAAGGCCAATACAAGGCGGGTATGGTCCGCATTCTGGAATCGTACCTGGGCAACGTCAGTTCGGCGACGCAGCCTGCGGCGTGGATTAGCGGGTACTACGGAAGCGGCAAGTCGCACCTGGAGAAGATGCTCCGCCATCTGTGGATGGACACCAAGTTCCCCGATGGCGCTACCGCCCGTAGCCTGGCGCAGTTACCCGCCGACGTGGAAGACTTGCTCAGAGAATTAAGCATACGGGGCAAACGCTGCGGCGGCATGCACGCGGCGGCGGGCACGCTGCCCTCCGGCGGCGGCAACGGCGTTCGCTTAACAGTTCTCTCGATCATCTTACGCTCCACGGACCTGCCCGAGTCGCTGCCTCAGTCCCGGTTCTGCCTCTGGCTGCAAAAAGCCGGCATCTACAACAAGGTGCGAACATCCGTCGAAGCAGCGGACAAAGACTTCCTGCGCGAACTCCAGGACTTGTACGTCAGTCCCGTTTTGGCCAGGGCATTACTGGCCGCCGATCCTGACTTTGCCCCCGATGAAAAACAGACCCGCGCCACGCTGCGGGCGCAGTTTCCGGTTGTAACCGATATTTCCACCGCCGAGTTCATCGGCCATGTCCGCGCGGTGCTGGAGGCGAACGGTGAACTGCCGGCAACCTTGATCGTGCTCGACGAAGTACAGCTCTTCATCGGCGACAGCGCCCAGCGGTCCACCGAGGTGCAGGAGGTCGCCGAGGCCCTCTGCAAGCAGATGCACAGCCGCGTCATGCTCATCGGAGCCGGGCAGACGGCTCTGGCCGGCAGCGTACCACTGCTCCAGCGTCTGCGCGGCCGATTCACCATTCCGGTGGAACTGTCCGATCTGGACGTGGAAACGGTCACCCGACGCGTGGTGCTCGCCAAGAAGGCTGACAAGATTAGGCCCGTGCAGGACTGCCTTGATTCCCACTCCGGCGAGATTGACCGGCAATTGGCGGGCACGGCTATCGCCGCCCGGCCGGAAGATCGCGGCATGATCGCTGAAGATTATCCGCTGCTGCCTGTGCGCCGGCGTTTTTGGGAGCGCGTTTTGCAGGCGGTCGACGCTGCCGGAACCACCGCGCAGTTACGCACTCAATTGAGAATCGTCCACGATGCCGCACGGGATATCGCGGAGCTTGAGCTTGGCGTGGTTGTCCCGGCGGACATCATCTTCGAGCAATTGCAGCCTGATTTGCTGCGCAGCGGCTTTTTGCTTCGTGAAGTGGACGAGACAATTCGCAAGCTGGACGACGGCTCAGACGATGGCAAACTGGCCCGGCGGTTGTGCGGACTGATTTTCCTGATCCGCAAGCTTCCGCGCGAGGCCGTGGCTGACATTGGCGTTCGCGCTACACCCGATATGCTTGCCGACCTGCTGGTCAGTGACCTGGGCAGCGACGGCACCAAATATCGCAGGGAAGTTCCGCGCATTCTGGACAAGCTTGTCAAGGACGGGAAGCTTATTAAGCTTGAGGACGGTTACAGCCTCCAGACCCGCGAAAGCAGCGAGTGGGACCGCGAGTTCCGCAACCGCCAAACCAAACTACTGGCCGATATGCCGGCCATAGCCGCCAGACGCTCGGCCCTGCTGTCGGCGATGTTTGACCGCCAGATCGGGGGGCTGAAGCTGCTTCAGGGAAAGAGCAAAGAGCCGCGCAAGTTGATTTTGAGTTTCGGCGATGTCCGGCTGGCGGCAAAGGGACATGAAATACCGGTTTGGGTGCGCGACGGTTGGGGAGATTCGGAGAATACGGTTGTCAACGACGCGCGCGCCGCGGGCGCTGACAGCCCGGTCATATTTGCATTTGTGCCCAAAGCCAGTGCCGATGATCTAAAAAAAGCGATCATTGATTATGAATCCGCCAAAGCCACCGTTGATTTCAAAGGTGCGCCGAGCACCGCCGAAGGCCGCGAAGCCCATGACGCCATGACCGCCCGCATGCGCGAGGCCGCGGCCCGAAGGGATGAAATCATCGGTCAAGTTGTGGACGGCAGCAAGGTGTTCCAGGGCGGCGGTACGGAAATGCTCCAGTCTAACCTGACGGAGAAGGC
>JAJYVB010000272.1 GCA_021792265.1 Deltaproteobacteria bacterium
GCGTTCGGTCCGCGCAGCCGTCTTGCTCCAGCGTAGAGGCCGAGGCCTGAACGAGTACATCACCTTGACTATGCGCGTTGAGCGACGGAATAATTGGCTCGGATCACGCCGACAAATCGGGCAAATTCAATCGCGCGCGATCGAAGAGGTAGCGATGAGCGCATCCGAGAAGCACGAGCCGCCAAAGCGTCGGATCAAGATGCTGCTGCCTGTTCCGGTGCCGCCCGAGGCGCTGCCGGGATTCGCCGCGCAGATTCCGCAGCATCTGATGCGCGCTGGGCTGCAAGTCGAGTTCTTCGGCACCAAGAGCGGTGCCTATATTCTCGATTCGATTTACGAGTTTGCGCTTGCCGACGCCTTCGTGATCGAGGCCGGGATGAGCGCTGAGAGCGAAGGCTACGACGCGGTCTGCGTCAACAGTATGAGCGACTCCGGTGTCGGTGCGCTGCGCTCGTTGCTTAAGATTCCAGTGCTCGGGTGCGCCCACACTTCTTTCCTGACGGCCTGCATGCTCGGTAAGAAATTCTCGGTGCTCACGATGTGGGAACCGTGGAAGCTGCTTTGCGACAAGGCAATTGCGGCCGAAGGCCTGCATCATCGCCTTGCTTCAATTCGTTCGATCGACGTCCGGCCCGACACCGAGGCGCTTCTTTCGGGCAAGGAGGAGATCGTTTTCGGCAAGCTCGAGGAAGCTGGCCGCCGCGCGATCGAAGAGGACGGTGCGGAGGTTCTGGTCCTTGGCTCGACCACGATGCATCAGTCGCATGCCTATTTGGTCGAGCGGATGCCGGTGCCGGTGATCAATCCGGGGCTGGTTGCCTTCGAGCTGTGCCTGATGTTTCTCGACCTCGGGCTGACGCATAGCAAAAAGACCTATAAGCCGCCCGAGAAAGTTGACACGAAGATTTTCGAGAAAGTGCCGCCGCGATTCTGAGAAGTCGCCGCGCTACCGAGGAAAGCCAAGGCCAGGCTGCTGCCCACAGCTTAAGCGAAAATCTGCCCGGACGGCCCGCATTGCGGGTTGAGCCGAGGGACGCGTGCGGCGTACATCGTAAACTGCATGTCTTCCAGCGCAACCGCGAGCAGTAGCGCGATCTGCGGATCAAGCAGCGGTACGATTAAGGAACTGCTTGGCGACGGCTGGTAAGGTAAAAGAATGACCGAACGTGCATCGAACCAGCACCGGAAAGCCGACGCTCTGCCCAGAGTCCACCAGAGCGTCGTTCATATGCTTGCCGACGCGGCCGAGCGCGCCGGCGAGTCAACGGCCATCACATTCGAAGAACGCCGGCTGACTTACCGCGGGTATCTTCGCTGCGTAGCAGGGTTTGCGACAGAGCTTGTCAAACTGGGGGCGCGCAAGGAGCGCGTCGCGCTGGTCTGCAACAATTCGCTCGAGATGGCGGTGGCGACCTTCGCAGCGCATGCGGCCGGCGCACAAGCCGTGCCAATCAATCCAATCTACACGGCGCGCGAGCTCACCCACATCCTGAGGGATTCGGAGCCCACGGTTATCATTTATGACGCCTCTACGGCGGCAACTGTCGAGCCACTGGTGGAGAAGCTCGGTGTCCCCCACAGTATCAGGATCGGCGGGTCTGACGGGCGGCGGCTCGACGGATGGCGCGACGACGCGGGCGCGGAGCTTCCCAAACCGCTGCCCAGCCCTGGCGATTTCGCCAATCTTCTTTACACCGGTGGCACGACCGGAGAGCCCAAGGGCGTCAACATTACCCACGGACAGATCGCCGTCAACATCAGCCAGCGTGAAGCACTGCTGCCGACGCGATTCAATGCTGAGCGAGTGCTCTGCATCATGCCTTTGTTCCACGTGTTTGCAACCGCCATGTGTCTGCACCTTACGACGTACTGTTGCGGCCATCTCTTCGTACTGCCGCGCTACCGGCCGGACCTGATGCTCGATGCCCTGGAAAAGGAGCGCATCACCATCCTGCCCGCCGGGCCTACAGTGTTTATCGGCCTCATGGGCTACGAAGGCTTCGCGCAGCGGGACTTTTCGTCCCTGCGCGTCTGCTATTCAGGTTCGGCGCCGCTCCCGGCGGAAACCTTGAAGCGATGGCAGGAGCTCACCGGTTGCCGGGTTCTAGAGGGCTACGGGCAGACCGAGTCGGGGCCGGTGCTAACGTTCGTCCCGGAGCGTGGGGTTATCAAGCCAGGCTTTGCGGGAGTGCCCGTGCCGCTTACTGAGATTCAAATTGTGGACGTAGAGACGGGGACCAAGTTGCTTCCCGTCGGCGAAATGGGTGAGGTCCGGGCCCGCGGCCCGCAGATCATGTCGAGCTACCGTAACCGGCCGCAGGAGACTGCTGAGGCGCTACGCGACGGTTGGCTCTACACGGGCGACATCGGTTTCTTCGAGCCGGGCGGCTACCTCGCCATCCGCGACCGCAAGAAGGACATGGCGATTGTTGGAGGCTTCAACGTATATACACGCGAGATAGACGAAGTGCTCTATGCCCATCCTGCTGTGGCTGAGGCTGCAAGCGTCGGCGTGCCGGACCCTTACCGGGGCGAGATCGTGAAGGCCTGGGTCGCGCTCAAACCCGGCATGACCACAACCGTCGAGGCCCTCGCGGGTCATTGCCGCGAGAATCTGGCCAAGTACAAGTTACCGGCGGCAATCGAGATCGTCTCGGCTATCCCCAAGACCCCGGTCGGCAAGATCGACAAGAAGGCACTGCGCGGCTGAGCGAACCGTCACTGAGCAGCGGCACCACCGAGTACGTTTTCCACCCTGGCGACGAGATCGGCCGACAGGGTGCCAGGACTCAACACTTCGGCCGCGCCCATCCGTTTCAACTCGGCCGCGTCATTGGGCGGGATCACTCCGCCGCAGAAGACCGGTACGTCCAGAGCTGCCGCGCGCATGGCCTCGAAAAGCCGGCGCATCTGTGTCATGTGTTGACCCGAAAGGAAACTGATGCCGATGGCATCGGCGCTTTCCTGGATGGCAGCCTCGGCCACCTGCTCGGCGGAATTGTGCAGGCCGAGGTAGATTACCTCGTAGCCGCGATCGCGCAGCAAGTGAGCCACGATGACGATCCCGGTGTCGTGGCAATCGAGCCCCATCTTGGCCAATACGATGCGTCTGCGGCGAGCCATTGTCCCCTCCCTCAACGAAGCGATCCCGATTGGGCCTGGCGCATCGCCCGGTGGCATTCACCCAGTGTCACCTTGTTCTCCACCGCATTCATGAGCGCCGGGATCATATTCTCGCCCTCTTTCCAGGCCCGCTCGATGTGAGCCATGGCTTCGGCCCACTTCCGCTGATCGCGTTCGGCCCGGTAGCGCCGCAGATATTCGGATCGCCGGGCGCCCCATTCTCCGGCTCTGAGCTTGTGGATATTGATCGGCGTCTCCTCCTCCGGCGGCACTGTGAACTGGTTGACGCCGACTTGGATGCGCCGGCCGGCATCGAGCGCGAGCTGGTTTTTGATCCGGGCCCGGTTGATCTCGTCTTCCAGCCAGCCGGACTTGACTGCTGCTATCATACCCCCGCGCGCGTCAATCTCGGCGATCTTGGACTTGATTGCCGCCTCCACCTGATTGGTCAGGGATTCGACGTAATAGGAGCCTCCCAAAGGATCAACGGTCTCGGTGATGCCGCTCTCGTAGGCTATGACCTGCTGAGTGCGCAGCGCGATACGCGAGGATTCCTCGGTCGGCAGACCGTGACCCTCATCGTAACAGCAAAGGTGAATGGACTGCGCCCCGCCGAGCGCCGCCGCCAGCGCTTCCAGCGAAGCCCGGACGATGTTGACGTGCGGCTGCTGGGTGGTCAGGGTATTGCCCGCCGATTGTACCGAGAACCGCATGCGCCAGCATTCCGGATTGGTGGCGCCGAAAGTTTCCCGCATGGTGCGGGCGTAGAGCCGGCGCATGGCGCGGAACTTGGCGACCTCCTCAAAGAAATCTATCGATGCGGAAAGGAAAAACGACGCCCGGCGCGCAAAAACGTTGACGTCGAGGTTGCGATCGCGCGCCATGCCGAAAATCGCGAAGGCGTGAGCCAGCGTAAAGGCTCCATCCTGGATGGCGTCGACCCCGGTTTCACGCAGATTGTAGCCGTTGGTCACCATCCAGTTCAGGTGCGGCATATTCTGCGAAATGAATTCGATATTGTCGGCGCACAGCCGCAACGTGCCGTCGAGCGGAAAGAACTGCGTCACGGTCTGCTGCGGCCCGCCGCTCATCTGAAAGAAAGGATCGTTCTGCTGGGTGCCAATGAC